>JAKAUF010000141.1 GCA_021827785.1 Acidobacteriota bacterium
CCCGGCCGAGCCCAGCGGCTACATGGAAATCGTGCGCCGCAACGCCTACGCGGGAGGGTAGCCGGGCGAGTGCGGCGTTGGCCGACCGGCCGGTTATGCGCCGGCCCCGCGTTCCGGCGTTGACCCGTGGCGACGCCGAACCAATAATTGTTGGTGGCTTCCATGGCGACCCCATCCGCACGCGTGGCCCTTCCCCTCAAGCCCAACACCCGCGGCCTGCCCCAGGAGCGGGTGCTGGACCTGTATCGCACCATGCTGCTGTCGCGGCGGCTGGATGACCGCGAAATCCTGCTCAAGCGGCAACAGAAGCTCTTCTTTCAGATTTCCGGCGCGGGGCATGAGGCGGTGCTGGCCGCCGCCGGAGATTTGTTGCGGCCCGCCGCCGATTGGTTCTATCCCTATTACCGCGACCGGGCGCTTTGTCTGCGGCTGGGCGTCACCGCCCAGGCCATGCTGCTAGCCGGGGTGGGCGCCGCCACGGATCCGAGCTCCGGGGGGCGCCAGATGCCCTCGCATTGGAGCGACCCGGGGCTGCACATCGTCAGTTCCTCCAGCCCCACCGGCACGCAATTCCTGCAAGCGGTGGGCTGCGCCGAAGCCGGGCGGTATTTTCAGCGCCACGGCGAACTCGCGCCTTGGCTCCAGCGCAATTCCCTGCCGCACCGCCATCCCACCTGGCAGGGCGACGAAGTGGTCTTCGTTTCCGGCGGCGACGGGGCGACCAGCGAAGGGGAATTCTGGGAGGCGGTCAACGCCGCGTCGCGCGGGCAGCTGCCGGTGCTGTTTTTGGTCGAGGACAACGGCTACGCCATTTCCGTGCCGATCGAGGTGCAAACGCCCGGGGGCAGCATCTCCCGGCTGCTGGCGGGCTTTCCGCACCTGCGCGTATTGGAATGCGACGGCTGCGACTTGTTCGACAGCCATGCGGCCTTGGAGGACGCCATCGCCCACTGCCGCGCGGGTCACGGCCCCGCGCTGGTGCATGCGCACGTGGTGCGGCCCTATTCGCATTCCTTGTCGGATGACGAGCGGCTCTATAAACCCGAGGTGGAGCGGGCCGATGAGGATCAACGGGATCCCATCCGCCGCCTGGCGGCGTACCTGCGGCAGCAGGGCTGGGCGGACGATGCGGAGTTCGCGCGCATGGACGCCGACATCGCGGCCGAAATTCTGGCGGCGACGGATGCCGCCCTGGCGGCGGAGCCGGCGGCGTGCGCCAGCGTCTTCACGCACGTCTATTCGCCCGACGTGGACCCCACGGGCCCGGCCTTCGACAGCCCGGCTCCCGCGCCGGCCGCCGGCGCCCCGGCCAAAACCATGGTCGAAGCCATCAACGAATGCCTCCGCGACGAGATGAAGCGCGATCCGCGCATTCTGGTATTCGGCGAGGACGTGGCCGACGCCAGCCGCGATGAATATCTGGACCAGGTCAAGGGCAAGGGCGGCGTCTTCAAGGCCACCATCGGGTTGCAGCGCCAGTTTGGCTCGGACCGTTGCTTCAATACCGCTTTGGCGGAGGCGGCCATCGTCGGCCGCGCCATCGGCATGGCCACGCGGGGATTGAAGCCGGTGGCGGAGATCCAGTTTTTCGACTACATTTGGCCGGCCATGATGCAAATTCGCAGCGAGCTGAGCACGCTGCGCTGGCGGTCGCAGGGGGGCTTCGCGGCGCCGGTGGTCCTGCGCGTGCCCATCGGCGGCTATCTGACCGGCGGGGCCATCTATCACAGCCAGTCGGGGGAAAGCATCTTCACCCACATGCCCGGCCTGCGGGTCGTGATGCCTTCCAACGCGCTGGACGCCAACGGCCTGTTGCGCACGGCGCTGCGCGGCGACGACCCGGTGCTGTTCCTGGAGCACAAGCGGCTGTATCGCGAGCCGTTCAACCGCGCGCCCTATCCGGGGCCGGAGTACTGCGTGCCCTTCGGCAAAGCGCGGATCGCCCGCCCCGGCGGCGACCTGACCATCGTCACCTACGGCGCTCTCGTGCAGCGCTCCTTGCAGGCGGCGCAAAGGGCGCAGCGCGAGGGCTTGGGCGAGGTGGAGGTGCTGGACCTGCGCTCGCTCAGCCCCTACGATTTTGCCGCCATCGCCGCCTCGGTGCGCAAAACCAACCGCGTGATCGTAGCCTATGAGGACTCCCAGAGCTGGGGCTACGGCGCCGAGATCGCCGCCCGCATCGGCGAGGAGTTGTTCGCCGATCTCGACGCTCCGGTGCGGCGCGTGGCCGCCAAGGACCTGTATTGCGCCTACCAGCCGCGGCTGGAGGATTTCATTCTGCCGCAAGCCGATGACGTGTACCGCGCCGCCGCCGAGCTGCTGCGCTATTGACCAGGAGAAGCCGCATGAAAACCGACGCCGATTGGCAGCGCGAGCTGACGCCCGAGCAGTTTGCCGTAACCCGCCACGCCGCGACGGAACCCGCCTTCAGCGGCTGCTACTGGAACCATCACGAGGACGGGCAATACCGTTGCATCTGCTGTGGCGCGCAATTGTTCGATGCCGCGGCCAAATTCGATTCCGGCACCGGTTGGCCGAGCTTTTTCCAGCCCGCGGCCGCGGAGAACCTGGAACTCGTCTCCGATCACAGCCATGGCATGGTCCGCACCGAGGTGAAATGCCGCCGCTGCGGCGCCCATCTGGGCCATCTGTTTCCCGATGGCCCCCCGCCCACCGGGCAGCGCTTTTGCATCAATTCCGCGGCGCTGGGCTTCGAGCCGCGCTAGCGGCGCCGCACGCCAACCGCCGCCGCGGAGCCCGGCGATTGCAAGGTCTCCGGGCGCTTGACAAAGCCGCGGTTGGGCCGCAATCTAACAATCTTTGCCGGAAAAAGGAGTGGGGCGATTGCGGCGGGTGCGGGTTTTCTACCACGACAAATGCTTTGACGGCGCCGCCTCGGCGGCGGTGTTTAGCGCGTTTTTTCGCGCCTGCCGCGACCCCGAGGCGGTGTTCGAGTATCGCGGGCTGGTGCACAAGGCGATTGATTTGTTCGCCGGGGTGGACTTCAGCGGCGATGACAACGCGATCGTGGATTTCAAGTACAACCCCGATCCGCGGGTGACCTGGTGGTTCGATCATCATCAAAGCGCTTTTCTCCAGCCGTCCGACGCGGAGCACTTTCGGCGCGATCGCAGTGGACAGAAATTCTGCGATCCCACCTATCGCTCCTGCACCCACTTCATCGCCCAGATCGCGCATGACCGTTTCGGCTTCGACATCTCCGGGCTGGCGGAGCTGATCCATTGGGCCGACGTGGTGGACGCGGCCCTGTTCGCCAGCGCCGCGGAAGCCGTGGCCTTGGGGGCTCCGGCGATGCAGCTCACGCTGGCGATCGAGGGCAGTCGGGATCCGGAGCTAGCGCGCCAGCTCATTCCGGATTTTCTGCGCTTTTCGCTCGCCGATCTGGTCCAGCAGCCGTATATCCAGGCCGAACTGGCGCCCTTGCTGGCGCGGCACGAAGCCATCAAGTCGGTGCTGCGCGAGCGCAGCGACTGCCGCGACGGCGTGATCTTCTTCGATTTGAGCGACGGCGACTACGAGGGGTACAACAAGTTCACGCCCTACTTTTGGCACCCGGAGGGGGTCTACAGCGTGGGCATCAGCTTGGCGCAGCACCGGGTGAAGGTTTCGGTCGGCTCCAATCCCTGGAATACCCTGCCGAACATGGCGAATTTGGCGGACATCTGCGAGCGGTACGGCGGCGGCGGGCATCCCCGCGTCGGCGCGATCTCCTTTGCGCCCGGCGATTTGGAGCGAGCGCGCCGCGTGGCGCGGGAGGTGGTGGCGGAACTCCGCCAGTCCTACCTCGCCTCCCGGGCGGCCGCGCCGGCATCCTCGGCGCCGCGGCCTTAGCAGCGAACGCGGGGTTGGGTTCGCGCCGGGTCGCGTCCTGCGCTCCCGGTCGCCGCCCTGCGCCCACCGCGTTTTTCCGCCCGCCTCGGCGCCCGGCGCAGGGGCGGTGCGGCGGTGATTAGGCGGCGGCGCCGGTCAGCGCCAGAAGGCTCGAGCGCAGCGCCGGCGCGCCGGCAAAATGCACCGTGTGCCAGCCCGCTTGCCGCGGATACTCCAGATTCTCCAAACGGTCGTCCACGAAGGCGCAATGTTCGGGGCGGCATTGCAGAATCTGGATCGCGCGCTGGAACATCACGGGCTCGGGTTTGCGCGCATCCAGATAGCAGGAACTGAGGAACGTGTCGAAGTAGCGGTGCAGAGCGAATTGTTCGATGCGGTACTCGTTGAGTTCCCGCGATTCGTTATTCAGCATCACCAATCGCAGGCGCCCCTCGGCCGTGATCTCCCGCAAAACCTCCATGGACGCATCCAGCGGGGCGGATTGGGCGCGCATGAAGGCGCGCAAGTCCTTTAGCCGCACCGAGCCGGGCCGCGCCACCGCCAGCGCGGTCTGGCGCCAATATTCGTTTTCGTCCATGCGCCCGCGCTCAAAATCGCCCAGGGCCTGCTGATGGGCGCGTTCGAATGCCGCCCAATCCAAGCCGAACTCCGTGACCAGGCGGCGCCGGGCATGGCGATCCCAGCCGTTGGTCAGAAAGACGCCGCCGATATCGCAAAACAGAGTTTTCACCTTGTGCATGGAAAAATAAGTCCCGCGACGCTTGCCGCTCGCCCTTCCTATCGTAAAGGCCTGACCCCGACGCCTTCAAATCCGTCCGGTCGGTTGGAACCCCGGTTCATTCGGCAGCCGCAGCGCCCGAACCATTCGGTGACCCGAGCAGACCAAAGGCGGAGGAGCCGCCCGGTCGGACTGGCTTTTGGCATCGCCGCGCCGATCCATGCCGGCCCCCAGATCGCCGAGCCGAGCCCTGCGCGGCGCCGCGCTTGCGGTGCATGCCGGTAGCGCCGCAGGCTGCGGCGGTCGGCGCCCCGCTTTCGCTATGCTTAGCTGTGCGCCATGACCGCAAGCTTTTCGCGCTGGCTTTGCTGGCGGGCGCGCCCGGGGTGGCCGCGGCGCTGGCATTTTTGTGGCGCGGTGGGTACTCCGCGCGTTTGGAGTGGACGCTCACCGCCGCCATCCTTGGGGCTTGGCTGGGATTGTCCGAGATGGTGCGCAGCCGTGCGGCTTTTCCCCTGAATACGCTGGCGAATCTCCTGGCCGCGCTACGGGAAGGTGATTTCTCCCTGCGCGCCCGCGGGGCCCGCCACGAAGATCCCCTCGGAGAGGTCCTATTCGAGGTCAACAGCCTCGGCGCCACCCTGCGTGAGCAACGGCTGGGTGCGATGGAAGCCACCGCGCTGTTGGAAAAGATCATGGCGGAAGTGGATGTCGCGGTATTCGCCTTTAACCCCGACCTGCAACTCAGCCTGATTAACCCGGCCGGGGAACGGCTGCTTGCGGGCTCCGCGCCCGAGCTGCTCGGCCAGTCGGCCCGCTCCCTGGGCTTGCAGGCTTGCTTGGGCGGGGAGCCGGCGCGGACCTTGCAGTTGGCGCTGCCCGGTGGCGCCGGACGTTGGGAGATGCGGCGCGGCGGCTTCCGCGAACATGGACGAACCCACCAGCTTCTGGTCCTCACCGACCTTAGCCGCGCGCTGCGCGAGGAAGAACGGCAAGCCTGGGCCCGGCTGATCCGGGTGCTCGGCCACGAACTGAACAATTCCCTTGCGCCGATCCATTCCCTGGCCGGCAGTTTGGCGCAGTTGCTGGCGACGGAGCCGGCCCCGGCCGATTGGCGGGCGGACATGACGCATGGGCTGGCGATCATCGCCAACCGCGCGGGATCATTAAGCCGCTTCATGGCGGCCTACACGCAATGGGCGCGGCTGCCGCGGCCGAAGCTGCGCACGTTTGCGCTGGGGCCCATCGTGCGCCGCGCCGCGGAATTGGAAGCGCGCCTGCCGGTGGCCGTATCCGCCGGGGAAGAGATCACGCTGGAGGCCGATCCGGACCAGATCGAACACGCCATCATCAATTTGATCCGCAACGCCGCCGATGCCGTGCTGGAGAATCCCGCCGGCCTGCCGCGCGAAGTGACCGCGGGCTGGCAAACTCATCACGACCGGGTGGAAATCTGGGTGCTGGACACCGGGCCGGGAGTGGCCAGCGGAGCCAACCTCTTCGTTCCATTCTTCACCACCAAGCCGGACGGCAGCGGCATCGGCCTGCTGGTCAGCCGGCAGATCGCCGAGGCGCACGGCGGTTCCTTGGCGCTGCAAAACCGCGCCGCCGGCCGTGGCTGCCGCGCTTCGCTCCTCCTCCCGGTGCATGCGGCAAACATTGCGCGATCCGCGCCGCCGCCAGAACACGGCCCCGCCGAGGCGCCCACAACGCGCGGCGGGACGGTGGCCAGGGTCTGAACTCCGGTCCGGGCACCCGGCCGGCGCCGTGGATTTCGCAGTACATTAGATGCCGTGAAGCGCCACCACTTGCCGATCTGCGCCTGTGCCGTCCTGGCCCTGGCGTTAGCCGCCGCCGCCCAACAGTACCGCGGACCGCAGCCGGCGCCCATGCCGCCTGCCATCGCCCCGCCCGTGGACACGCCCTATCCCGGCGTCATCGCCTTGCATGTGGACATCACCGACGTGGCGCATCGGGTCTACCGCATCACCGAGCGTATTCCCGTCACCGGCCGGAAGTTGACGCTGCTCTACCCGCAATGGATCCCTGGAGCCCATTCCCCCACCGGTCCGATCGCGAAGCTCGCCGGCATCGAATTCTCCGCGCAAGGCCGCCCGCTCAAATGGCTGCGAGATCCGGTGAATGTATACGCTTTTTGGGTCCAGCCGCCGCCCGGCGCCAGGTTCATTACCGCCAAGTTTCAATATCTCGGGTCGCAGCGCCCGGTTGAGGGCCGCGTCCAGTTCGATCACAACATCGCTGACATCAGCTGGCACGACGCCCTGCTCTACCCCGCCGGGCATTTCACCCGGGACATCCAGTTCGCCCCGTCCCTGACCCTGCCCCCAGGCTGGAAATACGCGACCGCGCTGCGCACCGCCTTTCGCCGCGGCCAGGACATCCATTTCGCCGACGTGCCGCTGAACACGCTGGTGGATTCACCGGTCTACGCCGGGGTCAACTACAGACGGGTCAATCTCTCCTACGGGCCGCGGGACATCGTCCATCTCAACGTCTTCGCTGACACGCCGGCGGAACTCAAGATCACCCCGCAAGAACTGCGCTGGCATCGCGACCTGGTGATCCAAGCCTACCGGCTCTTCGGCGCGGTGCATTATCACCATTACGATTTCCTGCTTACGGTTAGCAATACGATTGGCTTCCAGGGTCTGGAACATCATCAGTGCAGCGAAGACGGGAGCTGGGCGAAGTACTTCACGGATTGGCCAAGCGGCGTCACGGAAAGCGACCTGCTGGCGCATGAATACACGCATTCCTGGAACGGAAAATTCCGCCGCCCGGCGGGTCTGTGGACGCCGAATTTCAACGTGCCCATGCAAGACCAACTGCTGTGGGTTTATGAAGGGCTGACGCAGTATTGGGGGTACGTGCTGGCGGCCCGCTCCGGCCTGCGCACGGACGCCATCACCCGCGACCTGATCGCGCAAATCGCGGCCAATCAGTCCATCAGTCCGTGGCATGAATGGCGCCCGCTGCTGGACACGACCAATCAACCGACCATCTCGCAGCGCCGCCCGGTGAGTTGGGTGAGCTGGCAAGGCGATGAAGACTACTACATGCAGGGGCTGCTGATCTGGCTGAACGCGGACACCAAAATCCGGCAACTGAGCCACGGACGCAAATCGCTGGATGACTTCGCCAAGCTCTTCTACGGGCGGCACAACGGCAGCTTCATCACCCGCACCTACACCTTCAACGACCTGGTCCAGGCGATGAAGCAGGTCCAGCCCTACCACTGGGGCCGGTTTTTCCGCAAACGGGTGGATGAAATTCAGGCGCGGCCGCCGCTGCAAGGCATTGCTTTGGGCGGCTATCGGCTGGTCTATAACGACCATCTCTCCCGCTGGATGAAGCGGCCGCAACTCTTCGGCGGCGGCGACTTCAGCACCTCGCTCGGCCTGCGGGCGGCGCCGAACGGCGAGCTAACCGAGGTCTGGTGGGGAAGCCCGGCATTCCACGCGGGCCTCACCCTAGGCATGCGGCTGGTGGCGGTCAACGGCCATGCCTTCAGCGTGAAGAATCTGATGCAGGCCATTGTCGCCGCCGAACCCGCCTCCGCTCCTCCCATCACTCTTCTGCTGCGCCGGGGAGACCGGTTCCATACCGTTCACATCGCCTATCACCAAGGCCTGCGCATCCCGCATCTCGAACGCGTTGCGGGCGCGCCGGACCGCCTGGACGCCATTTTGGCCCCGGTGCGCTGACCGGCGCCCACCCCGCCGCACCGAACACCATAGACTGGGGCGGCGACTGCCGACGCTCCAGGCGGCCACGGCGACGGGTGCTCCGCCTGCCCGTGGCGCGCCAAAGCCATGCCCAGATGGGGCCCACCATGGTCCTACAATGTTCCCTATGGGTGGGGTAATCACGGCGCGACGAGCGGCACGCGGCTTGCAACCCTTGCGCGGCACCGGCGGCCGAGCCCGGAACACAAGCCAGGACCGCGGGACCGCGACGCTCGTGCGCTTGGGATGCCTGGTGCTGCTATTGGCCGCAACCGCGGTTGGGCAGCAGTTGCAACCCAATCGTGCGCCGCAACCGCAACTGCCGGCGCCCGGCGCGAAACCGCCGGCAGCGGCGGCCCCCGCGCCAGCGCCGGCGCCGGCGAAATCGGCCGCGCCAACGGCGGCGGCGCCCGCCAAGCCGGCCGCCGCCCCTTCCCCGGCGGCGCGCGCGAATGCGCTTCCCGGCCAGCAGTTTACGCCCCGCCGCCAGCCCTGGGTGAGCCACAATTTCTCTCCGCTTCAGGCCCGGCACGACCTG
>JAKAUF010000186.1 GCA_021827785.1 Acidobacteriota bacterium
CGGCGGGGCAGCAGCGTGGCGGAGGCGACCACCAGCAAGGCGTAGATTTCCGTCAGCAGGCTGGAGTAGCCGCCGGTCACCGCGATTACCGCCGTGACCAGCAGGATGTCCAGCCCCAATTGCGCGTACACTTGCGGGGCCACGCGGGCGCCGGAACGCAGCCAGGCGCGATCAATCAGGGCAATACCGTACCAAGCGGCAATGAGATACAAAAACGGCGCCAGGGAGGGCCATTCCGCGTGATCGCGGAACGCGACCAGCAGCTCGACCGCCAGCACCAGCGTGATGCCCCAGAAGCGCGCGCGGCAGAGCCATGCCAGCCAATCGGCCCGGATGGCCGCCACGGGCGCCGCGCTGCCCACGCCCTTCACCGGCGTGCTGTGCTCTTCGAGTTCCGGAAGCATTCCCGTCCGCGTGCCCGCCTGATGGCCAAAACTAGGCGGGAGCTGCCAGATTATGGCCGCGCGGACGTTTTGCGTCGGTTGGCGAAGGACAGTTTTTGGCCAGTATCCCCGCCTGCCACTGGCCCCGCGACCAGTGTGTTGGGCGTGGTTGCGGGGCCGCTCCGGGCCCCGAGGCGGAAACGAATGCTGAGACTAGCGCCGCCGCGTGGGACGATGTCCCGTGGCCGCGGCCGCCGCGCTCGGTTTGCCTTGGAGCCGGGTTAGCGGCCGGCCGCCGAGGAAGCCTTGCGCGCAGCGCCTCCAGCGCCGGGCAGCACGCGCCAAGCGTTGGGATCCTCCTGCCCCAGCCTCCAGGCGGAAATGCCGGCCAAGTGCTCCCGTCGGGTGAGGCGCCAGAGCGCCTGGAGGCTACGGGCGCGGCTCCACCAGATCACGCGTGTCGCCCGGGGCCCGCGATGGATGGTCACGTAGACTTGCTGCGCCGGATCCCAACGTCCGGGATAATGCCGCCATAGCGCCTCCAGCCAAGCGCTGCCGCCGCCCCGCGCTTTCCATGGGCTGGGATGCAAGGGCTGGTATCGGGCTGGGATCGCCGCCACGTGCGGAACGGGCATCCCCGGCCGCGCCGTCCATTCGGTCGAGTAAAACGCCGCTCCGATGGACACTTTCGACGCCGGCATGAAGCGCAGGGCGTAGCGTACACAGGCGCGGATCCAGGGCATGCCGCTGACCGGCCCCGGCGCGGTCAGGCCACTGTGCTCCGAATAGGTCATCACCGTCACGAAATCGGTGTGCCGGCCGAGCGCACGATAGTCGTAAACGCCGGACCACGTTTTCCAGCCGCCGGCGGAAAACGCCCGCGGATTGCTGGAAATACGCGGCACGATGGTGACGCTGAACTTCAGTCCTTCACGGTGGAATGCGCGCTCCGCCGCGGCCGCCAGGCGGCTGTATCGGGCGCGGTCCCGAGAGGGTATGTGCTCAAAATCGAATTGCACGCCCCACCAATGGCCCACGCGGCCGTCGCGAGCCAGATCCGCGATCATGCGGCGCTCGGCCGCCGGCGAATGCAGGACCGCGTCCATAACCGCCAGGCTGAACCCGGCATTGGTCACCAGCGGCATGAGCTTGATGTGATCCCGCGCGGCGAGGCGAACGATGATGGCGGGCACCTGGCCGGTCACCTGTCCCTTGGCGTTCATCACGAAAACCTGGGGCGCGATGATGGCAATTTGCCGCGCGTGGGCCGCAAAATCGGCCAGCGATCCGGGACTGTTGACGGCATACATCAGCACTTGTGGCGGCGCCGCGGCCAGAGCCGCGCCCGGCGCCCCCATGGCCGCCATGACACCGGCGAAAATGCCGGCCACTACCGCGAACGGTTTACGCATGGACTCAGCATCTCCCATCCACAAAGAAAACGAAAGCCGGCGCCAGAGTGGCCAATGGTAGGGAGCAGGGACGACCCGCGGCGGCTTTGGAAGCGCTTGCGGGCCCGGGACAAAAAAAAGCCCTGCGGGTCGGGAACCCGCAGGGCCGCTGCGTGCGGGAATTACCCCTTCCCGCTTTGGGTGTGAGTGAAGGAACTACTTGAGGATTGAACTCAGCGTACCGAACCAAAATCAAGGCTGCATCCGGAGAACATCAAATCCACGTCAAATCGTGCCCACGAATTGGCACCAAATGTGCCATACGCTGCCGTCCCCGCACTAGCCTTCGGGCCGGAATCTGGGCAGTATCGCTCCCGTTCCGGGGCTAATGCTAAAATCGAGCTACCCTCTTCCGTAGCACCGCTTGCGGGCCGAGCCGGACGCCGCAGCCCATTGTTTCATGCCCCAATTCATGGTCAGAGCGTTGAACGAACGCGGCCATTGGTTGCATCAACCAGAGGACGCGGCCACCGAGAAGGAGTTGCGCGAGCGGCTCCTGCAACAAGGCTACCTAGTCTATTCCATCCAACCGCGGCACGGGGCCTTGGCCGGTTGGCGGCAGCGCCAAGCGCGGGTGCGGCAAGATACATTTCTCACCTTCAACCAGCAATTCATCACCTTAATTCACGCCGGCCTGCCGATCCTGCGCGCCGTGGAGCTGTTAGCCAAACGGGCGCGGGATCCGAAGTTGCAAGCGCTATTGGCGGCGGTGCTGGAGCGCATCCGGGGCGGCGATTTGTTGTCCGAGGCGTTTCGCCGCCAGCCCGGCGTCCCGGAAATCTACACCACCACGCTGATGGCCGGGGAGCGCAGCGGCAATTTAGAAGAGGTATTGCGCCGCTACCACCAATACCAGCGGCTCGCGGCCTCGATCCGGCGCAAGCTGGTCAGTTCCCTGGTGTATCCCGCCTTCCTGCTGGTGATGGTGTTCGTGGTGCTGATCTTCCTGGTCACGTTCGTGGTGCCGCGCTTCGGCAAGCTGTATAGCTCGCTGGGGGCGAAGCTGCCGACCATCACCGTGTACATGCTGGCGTTTGGGGAAGCGGCGAAGCATTACTTTTGGGCGGCGCCGCTGGCGCTGGTCGCCCTCGTGGCGGCCTTCCTGCTGATCATGCAGAAAACCCCGCTGGGCGCGCGCATTGACACCGCCTTCCTGCACCTGCCCGTGGTCGGCGAAATGTGGTGGAAATACCAAGCCGCCATGTTGTCGCGCACGCTGGGGACCCTGCTGCAAGGCGGGATTCCGCTGCCCGCGGCGCTGGAAACCGCGGGCTCGGCGCTGCGCAGCCGCCATCTGCGCCAAGGCCTGCGGGCCGGCACGCAGCGGGTTCGGGAGGGCCAGCAGCTCTCCCAGGCGCTGAGCGAGCACAAAGTGCTGCCCACGCTGGCGGTGGAGATGGTCGAGGTCGGGGAAGGAACGGGCGCGCTGCCGCAGATGCTGGTCAGCGTGGCCGATTTTTACGATGAAGACCTCAGCACCGCGCTCACCACGCTGCTCTCGCTGCTGGAGCCGGCGATTCTGATCGTGGTGGGCAGCATCGTCGCCGTGGTGCTGATCTCGCTGTACCTGCCGATTTTCTCCTTGGGAGCGCAGATCCATTGAACCCCACCCCCTCGCTGCCCGCCGCCCTCGCCGCCGCGCCACCGCCGGCCGCCGGCGCCACCGCCGATGGAACGGCGCGGGCGCGCGAGCTCGCGCGCCGGTACCGCTGCGAGTTCGTGGACCTCAAGGACTATCGCATTGACCCGGCGCTGTTCCGCACCGTGCCGGTGGACCTGATGTTCCGCTACAATTTCGTCCCCCTGGACGGCGACGAGCGGAGCATCACCGTGGCCATCGCCGACCCCAGCCAGCTGATGATGATTGACGAGGTGGGGCTGCTGCTCGGCCGCCGCGTGCTGATGCGCGTGGCGACGCTGGCGCAGGTCGCGGAGATCCTCAAAAAGACCGAGCAATCCCAGCGCGTGCTGGAAGAGGCGACCGAAGGCTTCACCCTGGACGTCATCCGGGAGGAGGACAATCCGGACGAGACCATCTCCATCGAGAAGCTCACCGCGGGCGGCGACATCAGCCCCATCATCAAGCTGGTGGACACCACCATCTTCACCGCGCTGGAGCGGCGCGCCAGCGACATCCACATTGAAACCGGGGATGCCGAGGTGATCGTCAAATACCGCATTGACGGCGTGCTGCATCCCGCCATGGCGCCGATCGCCCGGGAGTTCCATTCGCCGATCATCTCCCGCATCAAGGTGATGAGCGAACTGGATATCGCCGAGCGCCGGGTGCCGCAGGATGGGCGCTTCCGCGTGCGCTACAAGGGCCGCTCGATTGATTTCCGCGTCTCCATCATGCCCAGCATCCACGGCGAGGACGCCGTGCTGCGCGTGCTGGACAAGGAGGCGATGAGCGAGAAGTTCCAGCACCTCAACTTGGACGTGGTGGGCTTCGACGCCGCCGGGCTGAGCAAATTCCGGCGTTACATCCGCGAACCCTACGGCATGGTGCTGGTCACCGGGCCCACCGGCAGCGGCAAGACCACCACGCTCTACGCCGCGCTGAACGAGATCCGCAGCGACGAAGACAAGATCATCACCATCGAGGATCCGGTGGAGTACCAGCTCAAGGGCGTGACGCAGATTCCGGTCAACGAGAAAAAGGGGCTGAGCTTCGCCCGCGGGCTGCGCTCGATTTTGCGGCATGACCCGGACAAGATCATGGTGGGCGAGATCCGCGACACCGACACGGCGCAGATCGCCATCAACTCCGCCCTGACCGGACATCTGGTCTTCACCACCGTGCACGCCAACAACGTGGTGGACGTGATCGGGCGCTTCCTCAACATGGGCGTGGAACCGTACAATTTCGTCAGCTCGCTGAACTGCATTCTGGCCCAGCGCCTGGTGCGCATGATCTGCCCCAACTGCAAGGTGGCGCGGCGCTATTCCCGGGCCGAATTGGAGGCCTCCGGCCTGAACGGGGAGTGGCTGGAGCGGGATTTCTACGAAGGCGCGGGGTGTTTGGACTGCGCCGGCACCGGTTTTCGCGGCCGGACGGCAATTCACGAACTCTTGGAGATGACCGACACGGTGCGGGAGATGATTCTGGCGCGGCGCCCGAGTTCCGAAATCCGGCGCACCGCGCGGCAGGAAGGAATGACGTTTTTGCGGCAATCGGCGCTGGACAAGGTGCGCGACGGCGTGACCACGCTGCGCGAGATCAACAAGGTCACGTTCATCGAGCTGACGCGATGAAATGGGGCCTGCACCATGCCGCCGGCGCGGCGCCGTCGCCGCGGCGTACCGGCGGCGCCAGCTGGCTGGATTCTCCGCCGCCGCAGGTGGCGGTGGAAATCGCCACCGACGGCGTCGTCGCGGCCCGTCTGCGGCCCGGCCAGGGAAGCAGCCCGGAGCTGGTGGCTGAAAGGCCGCTGCCGGCGGGAGCGGTGCTGCCGGGACTGACCGAAACCAACGTCGCCGACGCCGGAAGTTTGGTGGCGGCGCTGCGGCAGAGCTTGGAAGCCGTCGGCGGCGCGGGCCGCGAGGCGGCGCTGCTGCTGCCGGACCTGGCCGTGCGCGTCGCCCTGCTGGAGTTCGAGGAGCTGCCCCATCACGCCGAGGAACTGGATGCGCTGGTCCGCTTCCGCCTGCGCAAAACGCTGCCCTTCGACGCCGAGCAGGCCGCGCTGGCGGTACAGGTCATGCGCTCCGGACTGCGGCGAGGCGTGGTGGCGGTGACCGCCAGCCGGGAGCGCCTGAATGAATATGAAGATGCCTTCGCCGCGGCCGGGGGACGGGCGGCGCAAGTCCTGCCCGCGGGGCTGGCGGCGCTGATGGCCCGAGCGGAGCTGGGACATGGCACGCTGCTACTGCGCTGGCGGTCCGGCGCCTTAACCAGCGGGTTTGGGTGGGAGCAGTTGCCGCGGCTGTTTCGCGTCATCCCCACCGCCGACGGGCTGGTCTACGACGATCTTCATGCCTCGGCGGCCTTTTTCCGCGATTTTCTGGACAACCTTCCGCCGCAAGAACGGATCGTGGCGCCACGCATCCTGACCTTTGGCATTCCGGAAGCGGTGGTGGCGGAACTGCAAAGGGAATGCGATTGGGCGCGTGTCAGCACCGGCGCATCGGCTTGGGGTGGCGCGGAGTCGCACCTCGCCGTGGCCGGAGCATTGCAGCCGGACACCACCGAGGGCGCCATGGGCGCCCGGCCCGCATCGTCCGGCCAGGTGGAAGGCGCGGCGGGCACGGGAGCGTCGGCATGAGGTTCGCCCTCAACTTGGCCCGTGAACCACGCGAGAACCGGCGGCGGGCGTGGATCATTTGGGGCGGCTCCTGCGCCCTGGCGGCGGTGGCGCTGGTGGTGCTGGCGGCGATCACCTTTACCAATTGGCGTTCCGCGGCGACCGTGCGGGCGCGCACCGCGGCGGTGCAAGCTCGCCTGGCGCCGCTGCGGCGGCAGCGGGGGCGGCTGGTGGCGGCCTTGCAGCAACCCGCCGCGCAGGCGGCCATGCATCGCGCGGCGTATCTCAATCAATTGATTGATCAGAAAGCCGTGAGCTGGACGCGGCTGTTTGAGCGCCTGGAAGCGTTGCTGCCGTCCCAGGTGCAACTGCTATCCCTGCGCCCGGCGCAGCGCCACGGAAAAACCGCATTGGTGATCCTCGTGTCCGCTCCCAGCGTCACCGCCGCGCTGCCCTTCCTGCATGAAATGGAGGAAGCTCCGGATTTCGCCGCGCCGCAACTTTCCGAGGTCAGCAGCCATAAAGCAGGCGCCGGCAACGACGCCATGGGCATAACCGCCGGGCGGCCGGTGCGGCTGGAGATCGTCGCCTTTTATCGCCCCAAACTAGGGCCGGCGGACCTGCACCCCAGCGCGGATCGGCGCCAGCAGGCGTTCAATCCGCGGCCCGGGAGGCGGCCATGAACCAGCCCGGCCAACTGCGCCGCCGCCTGCGCATCGCGTTCGCCGGATTGCTCGTGGCGGATGCCGTGTTGCTGGCGTTCCTGCTGTCGCCATTCGGGCCGTCCCGGGAGCAGGCGAGGACGGCGCTGGCGCGGGCCCAATCGCGTTATGTCGTCCTGCGCGCCCAGGTCGCGGGGCTGCGCAAGCTGCAAGGGGAAATCCGCGCCAGCCAGCGCCAGGCCCGGCGCCTGCTGACGGCCGGCATGCCAGGTCAGCGCACCGCGGATTTCCGCTTACTGGGGGCGTTGCAATCCATGGCGCAGACCACTGGCGTGGATGCCGCCTCGTTTCACTTCTATCCCGCGCGCAAAGCCCATTTGGGCTTGCGGCGGCTGAGCATCACCATGCGCATCACCGGACAGTACGCCGCGCTGGTGCGCTTCATCAACCACGTGGAACGCGCGCCGATGTTTTTCATCGTCCGCCAAGTAGCGCTCTCCACCCGCAATCATGGTCCGCAGGGCAACGGCTTGGCGCTGGCGATCCAATTGGAAAGCTACGTCCGGACGGCAACCGCAACGCCCGCTGGGCCGCAGGGGAGTGCGGAATGAGCCGCGCCGCCGCCAAGCCGACCCCACGGGGACAATTGATCGCGCTGGCCGCTCTGGTTGCGGTGGCGGCCGTGCTGCTGTGGCGGGCGGAGGGCATTTCCAACCGCTTGGGCCACTTGATCGGGGGCGGCAACGGCGATGCGGCGGTCCAGCGCCTGCTGCGCCAGCCGAATCCAACACTGCATTGGGGCTATTTGCAGGAGGTGCGGTCCGTGCGCTACCGCGGAGAACTGCGCAATTTGTTTGCCCCGGCTCCGGTCGCGCCGCCCGCCCCCGCCGGCGGCGTTGCCGCCGCGGCCGCGGCGGCACAGGCGGCGGCGGGACCGCCCCCGCCGCCGCCCATTCCGCTGCGCTTCTACGGCTACGCCACCCGTCCCGGGCAAACCAAGCGGGTATTTTTGCGCTGGAACCGTAAAATCTTCGTCGCGACCGAAGGACAGGTGGTGGCGGATCGTTACAAGGTGATTCGCATTGACCCCAAGGCGGTCGCGATTGAAGACCTTCAGGAGCAGCGAACCGAGGTTTTGCCTCTGCTGGTTCCGCCCAATGCCAGTTGATGCGCAGCCACGGAGAAACGCCCGGCGGCGCCCACGCCGGCAGGGCGGCTATGCCCTGCTCATCGTTTTGTTGATGGCGGCCCTGCTGGCCATCGCCCTGACCGTCGCAGCGCCGGGATGGACCACCGCCATCCAGCGGGAACGGGAACAAGCGGCAATTGACTATGCCCGCCAGTACGTCATGGGCATCCGGCGCTATTACCAGAAGTTCGGCGCCTATCCGCCCAATCTCGCCCGGCTCAAGGAAACCAACGGCGTCCATTATCTCCGCCGCGCGTGGAAGGATCCGCTGGTCAAGAGCGGGAAATGGTACTTCATTCATCCCGGCGATTTGATTGCTCCGAAGGTCAAGGGCGTGCCGGGAGAACCCTCTTCGGCGGAATCCGCCGGCCCGCTGGGCGCCATGGGCGGTTCCAACGCCCCCGGGGCGCCAGGCACGGCGGGCGCCCCGGGCGCCCCGGGAGCAGCGGGAGGTTTCGGCTCTCCCGGGACCGCTCCAGGCGGGCTCGGAATGGCCGGCATGCCGGGAACCGGCGGCGCCGCTGGCGGATTGGCCGGCGGAATGTCCGGGATTTTGCCGCAGATGCCCAGTGCCGGCGCAACCTCGCCGACCGGGTCTCCCACCGGCGCCGCACCGACCGCGGGGACGCCTACGCCCGCGGCCATGAACTTCGGGTTGCCGCTGGTCCAAGGTGGATCCATTCGCGGCATCGAGGTGATCACCGGCTACCGGCTGCGCAAGCAAAGCGGATCCTTCGGGAATATTGGCGGCGGGCCGATCATCGGCGTCGCCATCCCCAGCAACACGCCGGCGGTGCATGAGTTCAACGGCGAAGACCGGCCCGACCACTGGCTGTTTATTTATG
>JAKAUF010000136.1 GCA_021827785.1 Acidobacteriota bacterium
CGCGCCGACGCCAATGCGGTGGGCCCCCGCGGCAGTCCCGGTGGGCGGCCGGCGTAGCGCCGCTGCGGCGCCGCCCTGGCGCGGAGCCGGGCGCCGGCGCGGCGCGCCGAGGGGTGCATTTCGCGGTTCCACTGGACCAAGGGACGGTCCCGCGCCGCGGGCGGCATGCTAGCGTCCTAGCAGCGGCTGCATCTGCGGATCCCATGCATATTGACGATATTTTGCGATTGGCCCTCGAGCGCAAGGCCAGCGACATTCACCTGAAGGTCGGGGGCGTGCCCTACCTGCGCACCGACGGCGAACTGAAGCCGCTGCAAGAAATGAGCCGCCTCACGCCCGAGGGCATGCTCACCATGGCGTTCAGCATGATGAGCAACAAGAACAAGCAGCGCTTCAAGGACACCAACGAAGCCGACTTCGCCTACAGCCTCTCCGGCATGGGCCGGTTTCGCGTCAACGTCTTCCAGCAGCGCGGCAACGTGGGCATGGTGCTGCGCGTCGTGCCGACGCGCATCCAGACCACCGAGGAGCTGTTTCTGCCGCAGGTGATCGAAAAGCTCTGCGAGGAGCGGCGCGGCCTGATCCTGGTGACCGGCACCACCGGCTCCGGCAAGTCCACCACCCTGGCCGCCATGGTGGACCGCATCAACGCGACCCGCAGCGACCACATCATCACCATCGAGGATCCGATCGAGTTTCTGCACCGCGACAAGGCCGGCATCGTCAATCAGCGCGAGGTGGACGTGGATACCGCCACCTTCAGCGTGGCCCTGCGCGCCGCCCTGCGCCAGGACCCGGACGTGGTGCTGGTCGGCGAAATGCGCGACCTGGAGACGATCCATACCGCGCTGCTGGCCGCCGAAACCGGCCATCTGGTCATGTCCACCCTGCACACGCTGGACGCGACCGAAACCATCCAGCGCATCATCGCGGTCTTTCCCGCCGACGAGCAAAAGCAGATCCGGCTGCAATTGGCCGCGACCCTGAAGGGCATCATCTCGCAGCGATTGGTGCGCAAGGCGGATGGCATCGGCCGCGTGCCGGCGGTCGAGGTCTTGGTCACCACCAGCTACATTCGCGACTGCATCGTCATCCCGGAGAAGACCACCATGGTGCGCGACGCCATCGCCGCCGGCGGCTCGCAATACGGCATGCAGACCTTCGATCAAAGCCTGCTGGGGCTATGGCGCAAGGGCCTGATCACCTACGACGTGGCCTTGCAGAACGCCAGCCATCCGGACGACTTCAAGCTGCGCGCCCAGGGCGTCAGCTCCGGCGGCGCGGACGCCGCCGCCGCCGCGCCCGCCACCGCCGGCGAATTCGACCGCGGCTTCTAGCCGTGCCGGGCAGGGCGGCGCCGGCGCGCCATTGCGCGGCCGACCTTTGCGGGACCCGCTCGCCGCGGTGCTGATCCCGCGTCCCATCCGCCCGGCTGGCCCGCGCGCCGGCTGCGGTCGCCGGGCCCGGCGCCGGGCGTGGGCCGGGGAGGGTACGCGGCGCAGCCGCCCAGGCGGCGGCCCTTTTTTGCTTGCGGAATACCACACCGTATGCAATATATGACTCTCGTACGGAGTCCCAGGCATGCGCGCCGCATGCCGCTCCCCGCCGGGTTTGCCGTCCGCCCGGAGATCTGGAATATCCAAAAAAGGAAACGCGATCCATGCCGTTGAAGCTCCGCCCGTGGCTCCTCTCCGTTTTGTGCTTGGCCATGCTTCCCGTCGCGGCGCAGGCGCAAGGACGGCTGGCCAATTACAGGAACGCCGAAAAATTCATGCTGGGCAACGTCTTCGCCCACATCCGCCTGGCGCGGGTCACTCCCACCTGGATCAGCCCTAACCGCTTCTGGTACCTGCGGGCGGGGCCGCGCGGGCGGCGATTCCTGGTGGTGAACGCGGCGCGGAATACGGTCGCTGCGGCGTTCGATCAGGCGCGGATCGCCGCCGCCCTGTCCCAGGCCGCGCATCGCCCGGTGCGGGCGAATCACCTGCCCTTCGAGGATTTCCGCTACGCCGAGCATGAGCGCGCCATCCAATTCAACTTCGCGCGGGCCGGTTGGACCTGCTCGCTCCAGTCAGCGAGCTGCGCCAAGGGGCCGCGAATCCCCGCGCTGTTCCCTCATTTCCGCTACGCCCCGGCATTCGTGCCGCACGGCGCGGCCTCGCTGGAGAACGTCTCGCCCAACGGCAAGTGGACGGCGTTCGTGCGCGACCACAATTTGTTCGTACGCTACCAGACCGGCACGGTCGTCCAGCTGACCGATAACGGCAAGCCGGGCGACGACTACGCCACGCCGCTTCCCGATCTGCGCACGCTGGTCGCCGAGGGCGTGACCAACGGAGACAACGTCAAGGAACCACCGGCGGTCTTCTGGTCGCCGGACTCGAGCGAGCTGATCACCTACCGGCTGGACTCGAGGAATGCCGGCCGCTACAACAGCATCCAGTTCGTGCCGCCGCATCAGCTGCGGCCCATCGCCTACAACTACGTCTATCCGCTGCCCGGGGAGATTTTGCCGCGGGCGTATCCGGTGATCTTCAACCTAAATACCGGCAAGCGCATCAACGTGGCGACGCCGCCCATTCGGATCCAATTCGAAGGCGGCCCGTACTTCCGCTGGCTGAGCAATCGCACGGTGTTTTACACCTACGACCATCGCGGGGAAAAGAGCATCGTCCTGCGGGAGATCAACGCCCAGACCGGCGCCCAGCGGGATATCCACCGCGAGGTGGCCAAGCCCTATCCCTACGTGGATCCCGGCGAGAGCCTGTTCCGGTTCGTGGATCACAACCGGGAGTTCCTATGGGCCTCGGAACGCAGCGGCTGGAATCAGCTCTATCTGTACGACGCGCGGAGCGGAAAGCTGATCAATCGGGTGACCCATGGCGACTGGGTCGTGCGGCGCATCGTGGCGGTGGATGAGAAGACGCGGCAGGTGTATTTCCTCGCCGGCGGGGTCAATCCGAGGATGGACCCCTATTACACGCAGCTCTACCGCGTGAACTTTAACGGCACGGGCATGCAGTTGCTGACGCCGGGGAATTACGATCACGCGGCGAGCGTCTCCCCGGACGGGCGCTTTATCGTCGACAACTATTCCACCGTCTCCGATCCCGGCGAGTCGGTGCTGCGCCGGGCCAGCGACGGCGCGGTCATTCGCGTGCTCGAGCGCCCCGATATCTCCTGGCTAAAACGCCAGGGCTGGGTCACTCCCATCCATTTCGAGGGCAAAGCCGCCGACGGCAAGACCGACCTCTACGGCGTGATCGTCCGGCCGACGCATTTCAACGCCGCGAGGAAATACGCCGTGCTGGAAAACATCTACACCGGGCCGCAAGGGTTCTTCACGCCGAAGTCGTTTGGCGCGGCGCTGCGGCTGCAATCCATGTCCGAGCTGGGCTTCGTGGTGGTGATGCTGGACGGCCGCGGCACCACGGGCCGCTCGCGCGCCTTCCACGATTTCTCCTATCACAACATGGGCAACGTCTTCGTGGACCACGTGGCGATGATCAAGCAGATGGGGGAGAAATATCCGTGGATGAACCTGAACCGGGTTGGGATCTACGGCACCTCCGCCGGCGGGTACGGCTCCGCGCATGCGTTTCTCCAGTTCCCGGGCTTCTACAAGGTTTGCGTCTCGACTTCCGGCGATCACGATCCGCGCATGGACAAGGCCTGGTGGAACGAGCTGTATCAAGGCTGGCCGGTGGGCAAGGACTACGCCGAGCAGGCGAACGAGGCGCTGGCCAAAAATCTGCAAGGGCATCTGCTGCTGATCCACGGCGACATTGACGACAACGTCAATCCCGCCGAGACGATGCGCTTGGTGAATGCGCTGATGACCGCGAACCAGCCCTTCGACATGCTCTTGGTGCCGAACATGTACCACGGCGACAGCGGGCCGCACGCCCTGTACGTCACGCTGCGGCGCTGGAACTATTTCGTGCGCCATCTGCTGGGCGTCCGGCCGCCGGCGCATTTCGTCCTCCACCCGCGCCGGTTCCATTTCTAAGCCGGCCGCGCGGGCCGGGATCTCTCCTGCGGCTCCGAAGGGCCGGCGCGAGCGCGGCCGTGAGGTTTCTCACGCTGCCGCCGTGGCGGTGCTAACTGATGCGCTTGCAGCGGTTTCCGCTTGCGGAATCCTGAAACGTATGCAATATATGAGTGCCATAGCGAATGCGGTAAACCGCCATCGCAATTACGGAGGAGTCACGGTGAAGAAGCGAATCGTCTTCTGCCTGCTGTGTGGATTTTGGGCGACGTTGAGTTTGTGGGCGCAGAACAATCCGACCGGCACGCTGGCGGGCGCGGTGATGGACCCCAGCCACGCCGCCGTGCCCGGGGCCAGGATCATCGCCGAGGATCTGACCACCGGCATCGTGCTGAAGGCGGCCAGCGATTCCCAGGGCCGGTTTCAAATCGCCAACGTGCCTCCGGGGAAATACAACGTCGCGGTCACCGCCAAGGGCTTCCGCAGCGCGGTGTTTCAGTCCGTGGCCATCGTCGCCGGCCAGGTCTATGACCTCAATCCGGTGCTGAAGGTCGGCTCGGTGAGCTCCGAGGTGACGGTGCAGGCCGGCGCCCAGGTGCTGCACACCACGCAGACCGCGATCACCAGCACGGTCAGCGCCCGGGTGGTGAACAACGTGCCCACCGCCTCCTCCGACAACGCCATGTACGGCGCGACGCTGCTGAACCCGGCCATCCAGACCATCGGCGGGCCGCGCCAGTCCAGCGCCGAGGGCCTGCCCGGCGGCGCCGTCAACGTCACCATTGACGGCATCTCGGCGCAATGGGAGCAAGGCAAATCGGGCGATCCGTTCTTCGCCATGATCACCCCCAACGCCTCCGACGTCGGAGAGCTGGACATGACCACCGCCGCCGGCGGCCCGCAGACCAGCAGCGGCGCGGTGCAGGTCAACTTCATCAGCCAGCGCGGGACCAACCAATGGCACGGCGGCGTTTGGGATTATTTCCGCAACAACGCGCTGAACTCCAACTACTACTTCAATAACCTGGCGGGCACGCCGCGGCAGACGGTGCGCTACAACCAGTGGGGCTACAAGGTCGGCGGCCCGATCCTGAAGAACAAGCTGTTTTTCTTCACCGACTTGAGCATCTTCAGCCAGCCGCAGAGCGACGCCATCACCAACACGCTGCTGACACCGCAAGCGGCGCAGGGCCTGTTCACTTACGCGCCGCCGCAGGGCCAGATGCCCGGCTCGGCCAGTCCCAACGCCTGGACCACCTGCGACGCCGCCAACGGCACCTGCACCGCCAACCTGCTGGCGATGGCCAAGAACTATAGCGCGCCGGCCACGATTGACAGCTTCGTCGGCAACACGCTGGGGCTGATGCAGAAATCCGTGACCGCGCCGGGCGTGGGTTCTTTGGGCAACACCTCGCTATATCAGCAAGGCATCACCTTCAACGAGAACGGCACCGACCGGCAGCTGAACCCGGACCTGCGGCTGGACTACAACATCAACAGCAGTAACGCCCTGGAATTCGACTACCACCTCAGCCAGTTCATCCTCTCCCCCGCCTTCCTGGACGGCACCGCCTACACCTATCCGGTCGCGCCCTTCAACACCAGCCAGGGCGGCTACTACGCCGACCGCGCGATCTGGTCGGTGGCCTGGCGCTGGACGGTCAGCCCGACGCAGAGCAACGACCTGCGCATCGGCTGGCAGAACAGCAAGGAGTCGTTCTTCACCAACGAGGCCGCCGGCATCTACCCCACGATGAGCACCAACTTGGGCTCGATCCGCATGCGGCCGAACTTCCCCGGGGAGATCACCAACCCTTACCTGAGCTACGGTCCCTACTCCGACTGGGACAATATCTGGCAGGTGATTGACAACTTCGCTTGGGTGGACGGCAACCACAACCTATCGTTCGGCTTCAGCTTTAGCCGGCCGACCTACAAGGATCTGGGCACCAGCAACCTGGTCGCCAACGTCGGCGTGGGGCTGAGCGGCGGAGAGCCGGTCGCCACGCAGTTCAACACCACCAATCTGCCGGGCATCAGCAACGGCGACCTGACCGCCGCCCAGGACATCTACGGCATGCTGGTCGGCAACGTGACCAGCTACTCGGCCTCGGTGGCCTTCGATCCCGCCAAGCGCAACTTCGTGACCGGCGCGCCGACGGTGGACCAGTACTACCAAACCAACTTCGGCTTCTACGGCAACGACAGCTGGCAGGTCGAGCCCAACCTGACCTTCAACTACGGCTTGCGCTGGCAGTTCCAGGGCGCGCCGGTGGACCAGTTGAATGAGTACTTCATGCCCGCCAACGGTTATGCCGGGGTCTTCGGCGTCTCCGGCGTGAACAATCTGTTCAAGCCTGGCACGCTGACCGGCTCGGTGCCCAGTTTCGTCAACGACCAGGGCAAGTCCTGGTACCACAACTACTACGGCGACTTGGCGCCCAGCGTCGGCCTGGCCTGGGAGCCGCAGTTCGGCGGTTCGTGGTGGCGGAAGATCTTCGGCGATACGGGCGACACCGTCCTGCGCGGTGGCTACTCCATCGCCTACTCGCGGGAGGGCATGGAGAACTGGAGCAGCATCTCCGGCGGCAATCCCGGCTATTACGGCAGCCAGTACTCCAACGCCATCCCCTACACGCAGACCCCGGTGGCCGGGCAGTTCGCCGCCGGGTCGGTGGCGCTGAACAACATGAGCATCCAGTCGGTGGCGCAGGATCCGAGCAGCTTCCAAACTTCGTTCCCGATCACGCCCTCGGCCTTCCAGGCCGTGAACGTGGTGGATCCGAATCTGCGCATGCCCATGGTGCAGTCCTGGTCGCTGGGCATCCAACGGGCGCTTTCTCCGCATATGGCGCTGGAAATCCGCTATGTCGGCAACCACGCCACCGGCTTGTGGCAGCAAACCAACCTGAACGAGGTGAACATCTTCCAAAACGGCTTCCTGAGTGAATTCAAGAACGCCGCCAGCAACATGGCCATCTGCCAGGCCAACGCCGCGGCCTGCACGACGGCGCAAGCGAACGCCGGCGTGGCCAGCCCCGGCGCCGCCAACTTCGCCGATTGGGGCTTGCAAGGCCAGGTGCCGCTGCCCATCTTCACCGCCGCCTTCACCGGCGGCACGGCGGATGCGGCGGGCGCGGCCAGCCAGGCCAACCCCGGTTTCGCCACCAACACCAATTACCTGGCCACCGGCCAGGCCGGCGCCATGGCCAACAACCTGTCCAGCAGCTACAGCTACTGGCAGAACATCATGACCGCCGGCTACCCGTCCAACTTCTGGGTGGTGAATCCGCAGGCCACCGGCGGCGCCTATCTGCTGCGCAACGAGCTCCAGTCCACCTACAACGCCCTGGTCATTGACCTGCGCCGGCGTCCGCTGCACGGCTGGACCTTCGACATGAACTACACGCTGGCCCATGCGCTGACCAACGACTTCCAGCATGAGAACGGCATCAACTTCCTCAACTTCACCACCCTGCGCAATCCCGGCATGAACAAGGGACCGTCGCCCTACGACATCCGCAACGCCTTCAAGATGTATTCGTTGTGGGATCTGCCCTTCGGCCCCGGGCATGCCTGGTCCAGCGGCAACGGGCTGGTGCGCACGCTGATCGGCGGCTGGCAGTTCGGCACCACGATGCGCTGGCAGAGCGGCTACCCCGTCTGGATCAACGGCGGCAACGCCACGGTGAACCAGTACGATAGCGGCGTCCAGCTCAACGGCATGTCGCTGCAACAGGTGCAGAGCCTGCTGGGCGTTTACAAGACCGCCACTCCGGCGCCCGGCGCGGTCTGGTACGTGCCGCAAGCGCTGCTGGGAACCGGCGGGCAACAGGCGAACTTCAACATCCTGTCGCCCTGCACCACGCCCGGCAAGTTCTGCGGCATGACCTTCCTTTACAGCCCGTCGTTCTACCGCGCCGATCTCTCGTTGATGAAGCGGACGCAGATCACCGAGCGGGTGCGCTCGCTCATTGAAGTCCAGTTCCTCAACGCCTTCAACAACGCCAACTTCATCTGGGGCAATACCTTCTTCGCCACCGCGGCCAAGAGCATCCAGTCCAGCGGCTTTGGCCGTATCTTCAGCGCCTATCAGGCGCAGGATGAGGGCAATGACCTGGGCGGCCGCACGGTGCAGTTGGTGGCGCGCTTCAGCTTTTAGCCGTACCGGTTGTTGTGCCCGGCGCCCCTGGGCGCCGGGGGCCTCCTGAGGGCCATCCGCCGCCGCGCTTCCGGTCTCCGGGACGCGGCGGTTTCCTTTTGGCCGCCCGCCACGGTCCGCGGGCCGGGGCCGCCCGGGCTTCGCATGAAAGTGTATGTAATAGCACAACGTGTACAGATAAACCGGCCCTTCGCTTGGGCCGTACGGAAAATGGATCTTGACATTTCTGACGTAGTGGATTGTAGTTGCCTTCGTTTACTTTTGTTTTCCACTGCAAAAGCAAGCGGAGGTCCCTATGGTGGTGCATCGGTGGATCGTATGCGTGGCGTTGGCAATTATGGTGGCGTTGGGGGCGGCGGCTCCCGCATGGGCGCAGTTCACGACGGCGAGCCTCGGCGGGCAGGTGACTGATGCCTCGGGCGGCGCGATCGTCGGCGCGACGGTGCGCCTGCGGGACACCGGGACCGGCCAGGCCTTTTCCGCCCGCACCTCGACCGCTGGCCGCTACCTGTTCCCGGCGCTGCCGGTCGGCGGATACCGGCTGACCGTTTCCAAAGCCGGATTTCAGACCTTCGTGCAGACCGGTATTGTTCTGAGCGTTAAC
>JAKAUF010000314.1 GCA_021827785.1 Acidobacteriota bacterium
GATGATCTCCAGGTTGTTGAAGCGCCAGGGCAGGCCCAGGCGGGGCAGGGCGTCCAGGACCACGCCGCCGACAATAGCCAGCGCCCACAGCCGGACGCCTTCGGCCATGGCCCGGCCGCCCAAAAAGATGGCGGCGCTGAGGCTTTTCAGGCGGGTGCCGAAGCGGCGCTGCATTAGTTCATAGGCCGTGAAGAGCTCGCCTTTGAAGTAGTGCGGCAGCAGTATGGCGGAGATGACGATGCGGCCGAGCAGATAACCGAATACCAGTTGCAGGAAGGCGAAGTCGCCGGTGTAGGCGATGCCGGGCGTGCTGATGATGGTTAGTACGCTGGTTTCGCCGGCGACGATGGAAAGGGAAATGGCCCACCACGGCACCGCGCGGCCGCCGAGAAAATAATCCTTCAGCGTGGCGCCATGGCGGCGAAAGGAAATGCCGAACAGGGTGATGCCGATCAGGTAGGCGCCGATGATCGCCAGATCGAGAGGATGAAGTCCGGGATGCAGTCCCACGCCTTGAAGAATAGAGAAATGGCCGGCCTAACGCCAGGCAAGGATGCGCCCGCCGCCGGCCCTGGGGGCGCGGGCCGCCGGCCCGCAATCCGGTGCGGACGAGGCCGTCCGCGCCCCCAGAAAAACCGCCGCCGCGGAGCGCCGCCGTCGGCCCGCGACCATTCGCCCCTGGGGGCGCGGGCCGCTGGCCCGCAATCCGGAAGCGGACGAGGCCGTCCGCGCCCCCAGAAAAAACCGCCGCCGTGGGAGGCGGTTCCTCGGCGGCCGTTCCACCTCCGCCGTGCGGGCTAGGGCTTGCGCGTGGGGCGCATCAGCACTTCGCTGACGAAGCTCTGCGGGTTTTGCGTCACCAGCATGGCGACCACATGCGCCACGTCGTCGGGCTGGAGCATGACGGCGCGGTTTCTGCCGCGGTCAGGCACCAGGTCGGTATCCACCGATCCCGGGCAGATCAGGCTGACGCGGATGCCATAGGCGCGCAGCTCTTCGGCGGCGGAGATGGTCATCCCCTTTAGGCCCCACTTGGAGGCGGCATACGCGGCGCCCTTGGGCACGGGGTTGTGGGCGGCGAGGGAAGAAATGTTGATGATATGGCCGCTTTGGCGGCGGATCATGTGCGGGGCGACCGCGCGCAGCGCCAAAAATGGGCCCCGGAGGTTGGTCTCCATCACCGCCTGCCAATCCTCCGGCGCCAGCTCATGCAGCGGAGTTCCGAAGGCGCCGATCCCGGCATTATTGACCAGTACATCCACCCTGCCATGGGCCGCTACGGTGCCGGCGATCAGCCCCTCGACCTCCTCCGGCCGGCGCATGTCGGTCGGCCGAGCGGTGACATCGAGGCCCTCGGCGGTCCATTCGTGCGCGATTTCTTCCAGCCGGGCGCGGTTTCGCGCCGCCAGCACCACCCGGCCGCCCATGACCGCCAAGCGGCGGGCGACGGCTTCGCCGATGCCATGGCTGGCGCCGGTGATGATGCAAACTTGCTCTTGGAGGATGTTTTCTGCCATATTGCGAGGGTGGCGGCGGGCGCCGGCGACGGCCCTAGGGGCATGGACTCCATTCTGGGCGGCGGAGCAGCATGTCCGGTGCCGTCGTCTTCTTTAATATTCCACCCGTTTTGCCGCGGGTGAGTAGTGTAACGGCGAGATTGCGCGGTGAATCGAATTGTGAGCGGAGGAAAGAGAACCCAATGATGGATGGAATGCGGACTGCCGGTGGTCGTGGGTGGCTTCGAGGGGCGGCCTTGGCCACGGGGCTGTGCCTATTGGCCGTGGCGCCTGTCTGGGCGCAGGCGATTCCTCCTTGTCCGGCGCCGGGCACGCCGCTGGCCAAGCGCACCTGGAAGGGCGGGATGCCGGAGTACAACGCCTACATCGCCGCCTCCAAGCTGACGGGCGCGGCGCAGGCGCAGGCGTTTGCCGCGTTTCTGCAAAAATATCCCCAGTCCGACTATCGCTTGCCGGCGTTGCAGCAGGAGATGGCCGGCTATGTGACGGCGAAGAATTACGCCGCGGCCGAGCGCACCGCGGAAGCGGTGCTGAAGAATCCGCACGCGCCGGCGGCGGTGCAGGCCGGCGCCTTCACCGTCATCGCCTATTACCTGCCCAACGCGGCGGCCAATTTACCCGCCACCAGCGCGCGGATGAGCCAGGATTTGGTGCGGATTGACTGGGCGGCGCAATGCGGCCAGCAAGCCCTAGCCGCCACCCAGGCGCCGGCGCAGAAAAAGGCGCAAGCCAGCTACGTCTTCAACCGCGCCGCCGGCTTCGTGGCTCTCCAGCGGCATCACTACGCCGCCGCCTCCCGCCACTTCCAATCCGCGGTCGAATTCAATTCCAAGGACGCGCAGTCGTATTACTGGCTGGGCATCGCCGAGCTGTACAAAAAGCCGGCGGACTTCAGCCGCGGGCTGTTTTACGTTGCCCGCGCCCAGGCCTTGGCGCCGAGCGCGACGACCATCAGCAGCTATTTGCAGAAGGCCTATACCAGCTATCACGGCTCCGCGCAGGGCTTGAACTCCCTGGAGTCCACCGCCCAGGGCAGCGCTCAGCCGCCCTCGGGCTTCAAGATCCAGTCGGCGCGCGACATCGCCATGGCGCAGTACCAGGCGGAGCTGCAAAAGGTGAACGCGGCCAATGCCGCGGCGCGGGCCAAGCTCTATCCGGCGGATACCTTCCGCGGCATCAAACAGCGCCTGATGAATCCGGCGACCCGCATGAGCGAGTGGAAGCAGGTGAAGGGGCAGACCTACCAACTACAGGGCGTGGTGGTATCGGCGACGCTGCGCACCGTTGATCTGTCGGTGGATCCCTTTGATCAGCAGGCGAAGCCGCCGAAGGTGGACGTGCATCTGGTGCTGGCCGCGCCGCGGCGCGTGCATGCCGGCGCGCATGTGACCATCACCGGGACGGCGACGGCCTTCCACACCACGCCCAGCTTCCTGATGGTGATGAACAAAGGCAAGGTCGGCTAAACGCGGCCCGGCGGGGGCGCGCGGCGCGGGGGGAACTCCGCGTCTCGCCGCGCCCTCAGCGCAGCCAGGCTTCCAATGCGGTGGCGGCGTCGGTGGAATCGTCGCGGTATTTGACGATCACCGGCGCGTACAGGGACAGACCCCACTCCGGCCCGCGGCCGCGGCGGACCGCGCGGCCCCCGGGCACCACGACCGCGCCGGCGGGAACGCGGAGTCCCTCGCCGGCCGCGGCGCGATGCACCTCACCCCGCGGCAGGTCATACAGCGGCGTGGAGCGCGTCAGCACCACGCCGGCCGCCAGCACCGCGCCGGCGCCGATATGGGCGCCCTCATAAATGCCGCAGTTGCCACCGACCAGAACATCGTCTTCCACGATGACCGGAGCGGCGTTGACCGGCTCCAAAACGCCGCCGATTTGCGCCGCCGCGCTGAGATGCACCCGCCGGCCGATTTGGGCGCACGAGCCGACCAGGGCGTGGGAGTCAATCATGCTGCCCGCGTCCACATAGGCGCCGATATTGACGTAACACGGCGGCATGCAGATGACGCCTGGGGCCAGGTAGGCGCCGTCGCGCACGCTGCTGCCTCCAGGGACCACGCGCACGCCGTCGCCCAGACGCCAGTCCCGCAACGGCAGCGTGTCCTTATCGCAGTAGCGCAGCGGCCCGGCGGGAGGATATTCCGTGAGCTGGCCGAGCCGGAAGCCGAGCAGAATACCCTGCTTCACCCAGGCGTTGGTGCGCCACCCCTGGGCGGCGGGCTCGGCGGCGCGGACTTCCCCGGCATTGAGCGCGATGCGCAGTGCGGCGAAGGCGGCCAGCGCTTCGGCGCGCTGCGCGCTCAGGTCGGGGATGGCCGCGAGCCGCTCCAGGGCGGCGGCCAGGGCGGCGGTGTCGGCCGGTCTCATGCGCGCGAGCCGCTGGCCCGCGGAGCATCCTCGCGGAGCAGGCCGAGGGCGTCAAGAATGCGGAAGAATTGCTCCCGGCGCGGGCTTTGCATGGGGGTCAGCGGCAGGCGGTAGACCTCCCGGCAATAGCCCATCGCCGCCAGCGCGGCCTTCACGGGGATGGGATTGGATTCCAGGAAATTGCCCTCCAGCAACGGCAGCAGATGAAAATGCAGCCGCCGGGCGGAGGTGAAGTCGCCGCTGCGGGCCAAACGCATCAGCTCGGTCATCTCCGCCGGGATTTCGTTGCTGGCCACGCTGATCACGCCGCGGCCGCCCAGCGCGACTACGGCCAACGCCAGGGCGTCGTCGCCGGAAAGCACGGTGAAGCTGGGGGGCACGGCGGCGAGCACCGCCATGATTTGGTTCAGGTTGCCGGATGCTTCCTTCACGCCGACGATATTGGCGATGCCGGCCAGGCGGGCGACCGTTGCGGGCTCGATGTTGCTGGCGGTGCGGCCAGGCACGTTGTACAGCACCAGCGGGATCTGGATGGCGGCGGCAATGGCGGCGAAGTGCTGGTACAGGCCCTCTTGGCTGGGCTTGTTGTAATACGGAGCGGCGGAAAGGATGCCGTCCACGCCCAGCGCCGCCACGTCGCGCGCCAGGGCGGCGGTGGCGCGGGTGTTGTTGCCGCCGGCGCCGGCCAGCACGGGCACCTGGCGCTCGCCGCGCCGCGCTTCCTCGACGGCAATGGCCACCAAGCGAAGGTGTTCCTCGCGGCTGAGGGTCGCGGTTTCTCCCGTGGTGCCGCCGGGAACCAGAAAGTCCACGCCTTCCGCGATTTGCCAGCGCAGAAACCGCCGCAGCGCGGCTTCATCCACCGTCCCGTCGGCGGTGAAGGGGGTCATCAAGGCGGTGCCGCAGCCCGTGAACGGAAATGCCATCATTGTCCTCCCGTAGCCATGCGGCCCAGTTCCGGGGCGATGGCGTCGAATGCATGCAACCCCCGCCGGCCCAGGATCCACCGCGCCGCCAGCAGCGCCCCTTCGGCGAAGCCGCGGCGGGAACGGGCGGTATGGGTCAGGGTGATCGTGTCGGCGGCGGCGTCGAAACCGACGGTATGGGTGCCGGGAATGGTCCCGGCGCGCACGCTGCTGGCGGGGACGTTGGGCCGGCCCGCCGCCGCCAAAATCGCTTGCAGCCGCTTCGCCGTGCCGGATGGCGCGTCCTGTTTGTGGCGGTGATGGGCCTCGGTGATGAAGGCGTCATAACTGCCGGGCACGGCTTCCGCCGCCGCCGCCACGGTGCGGAAAAACGCCTGCATTCCGAGGGAAAAATTCGCGCCATAGACCGCGCCCACCGATGCTTCCGCCACCAGGCGCTCCGCCGCGGGCAACTGCTCCAGCCAGCCGGTGACGCCGATGACCATGGGGATGCCGGCTGCCATGGCCCGCTCCAAATTGCCCATCACCGCGCCGGCCACGCTGAAGTCAATCGCCACCAAGCCCGGCGTCCAGCCGGCGCGCCAGTCGGCCGCGCCGCGCACGATGTGCGCCACGCGGTGGCCCTGCTCCCGCGCCACCTCCTCGACACAGCGATTCATTCGGCCGTAGCCGATCAAGATCAAGTCCATGCGATCAACGGTGCTGGCGGTAGTGTACCCTGGCGCGCGGCGATCGCGCCGCCAGGTCTCAATCCCCGGGCCGCGCCCACCAATGACGCATGCGCCCGCTCCGCCGGGTAGTTCGGGAGTTGGGCGGCGCCGCTCCGGCGGCCACGCGCGGCGGCTAACCGTGCCGATGGCTGTGAGGCCGAACGCTGGCGGCGGGCGAGAGCAGCATTCCCACCAGCCGCGGCTCCGTGGCGTTGGCCAGGTGGTCGGCGGTCTTGCGCACTAGCCAGCCGGTCGCCAGCAAGACCAGCAGCACCAGCGCCACTTCCAGCCAAAGCCGCGGGCGCCGCGCCCGGCGAATGGACACCACACGCTGGGGAACCCGGCGCGGGCGCCGCGCGGGAGGCGGAGACGGGATTTGCGGCAGGGTCGCCATGGGTGCTTCTAACCATCAATACGCGCCATGCGGGCCAAAGTTAGCTGTAACTTGGGTGGAAATTTGCCTGATGCATCGCCGCGGTCAACCCGCGGCGGCTAGGAATGGAATTGCCCGCCAGCGCGGCGCGGCGGATGCAGCGCGGGCCGGGAGCAAATGGACGGGCGCGGTCCGCGCGCAAGGCCGGATTACTGTACGTGCACGCGCAACTGGACCGGCAGCGTGGCGGGCGGACGGCACAGCGTGTCGTTGCAGGCTTGGTATTGCAGCGTGCCGGACAGCACCTGCGCTCCGGCGCCCGCCGCGGCGCGCAGATCCACGCGCACCGGGAACGTGCCACTGAATACAGATAGCGGCTTTGCGGCGAACTGAAACTTCAACTCCCGCGGCTGCGGCCAGTGGATGGCGCGCACCTCGATGCCCTTGCCTTTGCCGGCGAACCGCAGCGTGGTGGCAATCAAAAAGGAGGAATTGGGGTGGTTGGAATTGATGTGATAGCCCGCGCGCACCCGGAATACCAGCACCGCTTGGCTCACGCCGCCGCGACGCAGCGCCGGCGCCTGGACGCGCCGCAGGGTGACGACCGGGGCCGGGCCGCCGGCCGGGCCGCCGGCGCGCGGCTCCGGCACATGGGCCGCCGCCAAGGCGAAACCGCCCAGCAGCATGGCCGCGCCGACGATCAAACAACCCAGGCCCGCGGGGTTGAAGCTAAAGGATCTTTTGGATGCGATATTGCAGTTCATCTTGTCCTTCCAGGCCCTCGACGCGTGCGGAGATTTTGCCGTTGCGGCCAATGAAGAAAGTCGTCGGCAGGCCGAACGGCATGCCATAACTGGTGGCCAGCGCGCCTTGGTCCATGGCCACCGGGTAGTCCATGGCGTGCGTCGCCACGTACTTCCTTACCGGCGCCGCCTGCGAATCTTCGGAAATGCCGATGATTTGCAGTCCCTGCGCCGCGTATTTCTTTTGCAGCGTATTCCAGAAGGGAATCTCTTCCTTGCAGGGACCGCACCAGGAGGCCCAGAAATCCAGAATCACCGGATGGCCCTTGAACTGCGCCAGCGAAATGGGCTTGCCCTGGAGCGTGGTGAGGTTGAAATTCGGCGCGGTCATGCCCTGCACCGAATCGGCGGTCATCAGCACCCCCGCCGCCGGCGCGCCGCCACTGGCCGCGGCTGCCTTGGCGGCGGCGCGGCGATGGGCGGAGATGTAGAGCAGCCCGCCAGCGACCACCACGGCGATGATGATCCAGTTGGTCAGGCGCGCCTTGCCGGTGTTGCCGCTTGCGCCAGGATTGGGAGTCGGAGTTTCGGAAGAGCCGGATTGGGGTGCTTCGCTCATAGAACCAGCTTATTCAAGAATGGGATTTGGGCCAAGTAGCCCGATAGCAAGGTCATCTGATGCGTCAGCAGCAGTACGCCGATCAGCACCAGCAAACCCCCGGAAATGACTTCCACCGTGTGCAGATGGCGGCGGAAACCCTTATAAAACGCCGCGAATCGGTCCAATGCCAAGGCGGTCAGCAGGAAGGGCACCGCCAGACCGAGAGAATAAACCACCAGCAAGTAGACGCCCTGGCCGGCGGTGTGTTGGCCGGCGGCCAAGATCAGGATCGTTCCCAGGATCGGACCGATGCATGGCGTCCAGCCAAAGGCGAAGGCGAAGCCAATGGCGAACGCCCCGGCGCTGGTGGCGCCGAACTTTTGCGCCCGCAAGCGCTTGTCCGAGTACAACGCGCCGATCTTGATGACCCCCAGCAGGTGCAGGCCGAAGAGGATAACGATGATGCCGCCCACTTCGCTCAGCACCGTCTGATAGGTGCGCAGCACATGGCCCACTGAGGTGGCGGCGGCGCCCAGCCCGATGAATACGACGGAAAAGCCGAGAATGAAAAATAGCGCGTGGCGCAGCAGCGCGCTGGACTGCCACAGCCGCCGCCGCGGTTGCGCGGGGGCTGCCACCACCACGGCCTGGCCGCCGCCCTCGGCCGGTCCGGCCGGAACCGCGGGCGGGCCCGGCGGCGGGCCGCCCAAGGGAGCTCCCGCGGCGGTGCCGGAAAGCATGGACAAGTAGCCCGGAACCAGCGGCAGCACGCACGGCGACAAGAACGAGAGCAGCCCGGCGAGGAAGGCGTAGGCGAAGGTGACGGAATGGGCCATCGGTTCGGAGTAGGGATCTGCGAGCGCCGGATGGGCGGCTACCGCCCACCTCACAATGGATGTTGGCCGCCGCGCCCAGGTTACGAAACTTGCAACCCCGCGGCCCTCCTGCCTATAGAATGCCCTGTTCCCGCGCCACCCGCGCCAAAATGTCCAGCGCCTGCGTCAGTTCCTCGCGCGTGTGCGTGGCGGTGACGATGGTCCGCAGCCGCGCTTTGCCCTCGGGCACGGTGGGGAAGGCGATGCCGGTGGCCAGCAATCCCGCTTGAAACAGCGCCGCGGAGAAGGCCATGGTCTTGCGCCCCTCGCCCACCATGATCGGCGTGATCGGCGTCTCGCTGGTTCCGGTGTTGAAGCCGAGCTGCTGCAAGCCGGTCTTGAAAAACCGCGTGTTGTCCCACAAGCGCTCGATGCGTTCCGGTTCGTCTTCCAGCACCTGAAACGCCGC
>JAKAUF010000176.1 GCA_021827785.1 Acidobacteriota bacterium
CTGGTTGGTGGGCCCGGCGACTGTTCGCGGCCCGAGAGCGGGCGGGGCGATAGCCGGCGCATGGCTTCGTTCCACCCCGCAACCGCGGACGGTTCCGGGGACCCCGGGTTGCGAGGTCGCTCGGGCTCCTTGCGTACATCCAGGTACGCTCGTTCGCCCTCGCTCCCGGCAGCGGCCGCTTTTCGGCTCGTGGTCGCAGGAACCTCCCCCGCCGCGGCGGCGGAAGGCGCGGGCAGGGCCACGGTGCGGGCCACCACCGCCGCCAGCACCGCGGGCTCATGGCTAATCAGCAGCAGCGCCATGCCTTGCTCCACGCGGCGTCGCAAGGCGCTGAGAATGGCGGCGCGGGTTTCCGCATCCAAGCCGGTGGTCGGTTCATCGGCGATCAGCAGCGCCGGCCCGCAAGCCAATGCTTGCGCCAAAGCGGCGCGCTGCAATTGCCCGCCGCTCAACTGGTGCGGATAGGCGCGGGCGAAGCGCTCGCCCGCGCCCAGGCCCAACTCCGCCAGCAGGGCCGCGGCGCGCGCGCGCGCCGGACGCCGCGCCCAGCCGTGCGCCGCCAATACGGCCGCGATCTGCTCCCCGATGCGGCGCACGGGATTGAGCGCCTGGCTTGGCTCCTGGTGGGCCAGCGCCACCACCGCGCCACGCAGTTGCCGCCACTCCCGGCGCCGCAAGGTGGCCAGGTCGCGGCCGCGGACGGCGATAGCGCCCGCGGTGACGCTCCCCCCCGGCGGCAAAAGGCCGAGCACCGCCCGTGCCAGCGTGCTCTTGCCGCAGCCCGAGGGACCGAGCAGCCCGACGGCTTCGCCCGGTTGCAGCGCCAAATCCACCCCGCGGAGCGCGGGCGTCCGGCCGTAGCAGACGTCCAAGCCGCGAATCGCCAGCAGCGGAGGCGCGGCCGCGGCAGCGGGCCCGGTCCACGCCGGCGCGCAGGGGGCGGAGCGGACCGGCGACCCCGCGCGGGCCGCGCCCGCCCACGGCGCCATGCCCTAGCTCTCCTTTTGCGCCAGCAGGCGGGAGGCGCCGCGCCGCACCGCATCCGGCACATTGTGGTTGAGCATCAAGCGCCGCAGGTCGTTGGGGAACAGATGCTTGCAGAGCTGAAGAGCTAGGTCGGTGGGGGTGCGGGAGTTATTCACCAGGTTGCGAATGACGTTCAGCGACCGCAGCCAGCGGCGGCTGCCGCCGATTTCGCGCAGCACGTTCTCATCCACGTTGCGCATGGCGGCGATCAGCTCCACATCGTGCTCGGTCAGCCGCGGCGATGCCAAGACGCCGCGCTGCACGACGCGGCTAGCGTCGCGGATCAGGATCATCCGTTCTTCGCGCGAGCCAAACGCCGCGCAACGGACGCGCTCCTGAACCGACATCACCGCCAGGCGCTGCAAAATGCTCCGCGCCTCCCTCTGCTCGCCTTGCACGGTGGCCAACTCCGCCCGCTCGTCCTCGGAGGCTTCCACCAAGACGAAACCGCCATCCGCCTCCGTTGCCTCGGGCGGCGGCGCCGCCGCGCCCAGGCAAAAGAAGTCGCGGATCGGCTGCGGGCACTCCGGCATCGCCAAGACCCGCGCGATCTCCGCCGCGGGAATCTGGTCCAAGGTGGCGCGCGCCGTCGCCGCGGCCTCGCCGTCGCTCCCCGCCAAATGGACCAGCACCAACAAGCGATCCGGAAACCCCAGCGTCAGCCGCCCCAGCGCCGCTTGCCGCAGGAGGTCGGCAGGGAGCTTCCCGGCCAGGATCAACTCCGTCAGCCGGTGACCGGCATGAAAGGCCGCGGCTTGGGGCGTGGCGCTCACGCCCGCCCGCCCCCGGTTCCGGGCGCGGCGGGCGCGGATGCGGGAGGCGTACCCGACGCGGTTCCCGTTCCCGGCGCGGTCGGGGCGGCGCCCGCGGCAGGCGTGGCGCCCTGGGGCGCGACCGGCCCGCCGCCCGTCCCCGCGCCGGATTTCGCCGGCCCCGGCGTCGCCGCCGGTTTGGCGCCGGCGGCGGGCAAGGAGCGGACGCTCCCCGGCGGATAACGCCACAGCACGATGGCGCCGGCTGCGCCGAGAGCCGGCTGCGCCTGGCCGTTCACGCTGACCTGGGTGGCGCCGGCATTGCCGGTGATCAAATCCACGGGCGGCGCCAGCGAATAGCTCAACTGCTGTCCCGGCGCCAACGTGGCGACGGTCACGGTATTGCCGCCGGAGGTGAGCTTGACCCACGCCGACGCCGACGCCGTCACGACAATCCGCACCGGAACCGAAGCCGCCGGCACGGTCGCCGCCAGTTGAGGCGCGCCCGCGTTGGCGGCGGAGTTGGCCGGCGGCGCCGCACTGGAGTTGGCGGCCGGCGGCTGACTCTGGACCACCGTTCCCGTTGCCGCATGCGCCACGGGCTGGGATGCCGGGAGCGGGCGCGTGGCGGTTTGGGCGGCGCCGGTGCGGCGCGTGGCGCGCCGCGGCGTGGCGGGCGGTTGCGGAGCGCCCCGCGTGGAACCGGCGGCGGCGCCGGTGACGGCGGGCTGGGTCCTCGTTGCGACCGTGCCGCCTGCCGGATGCGATGTGGAACGGTCCAGACCCCAATAGGCAACGACGCCGATGATCGCCAGGGCCACGACCATACCCAGCCAGCTCCGGCGCTTGCCGCCCGCCCCCGCCCGCCGGCTGGAGAGAGCAGCCGACGGCGGCGAGGTCTCGGGCTCGGCCAGGGCCAGGTATTCCGCCACTACCTTATCGGCGTCCAATCCGACCTGGCGCGCGTAGGCGCGCAGAAAGGCGCGAGGAAAGATGCCGCCGGGCAGGCGCTGAAACTGTCCGGATTCGATCGCCAGCAGATAATCCTTGCGGATCTTGGTGGCGGCGGTAATCTCCTCCAGCGTCCGGCCACGGTTCTCCCGCGCCCGGGCCAGACCCGCGCCGAATTCCGCCAGTCGTCCCGCGATGCTCTGATTCTATGCCGCCGGTGCATGCGGAAGCGCGTGTTTCTCGCCGCCGTAACCGCCTGGTCACCTGTCCCTGCGCCTAGGCCGCAGGGCGCGCGGTTGCCGCTATACTGGCCGCAACTCGATTGCCTATGCGGTCCGACGCCATCGCCAACCCGCAGGTCACCGACGGCGCTCCCGGAGCGGAGCATGCCGGCGAGATCGCCGCGAGCCTGACCAGCTGCCTGGAGTTGGAGCCGCTGCTGGACCGGCTGAACGGGCTGGCGCGGCAGCACGCCCAAGCGCTGGCGAGTTGCGTGTTGCTGGTGGAATCGGAGCGGGGTGTCTTGCGCTGCGCCGCGGTCACCGGCGCCGGCTGTGAAGACTTGGCGGAACGGGAAACGGCGCTCGCGCGCCTGTCCAACGCGATGCTGGTGGAAGCGCAAGACTTGGGCAACCCCCACGCGACGCTGACCACGCAGCCGCTGGAGACTTCCCTGTTGCCGCTGCTCGACTGCCATCCGCCCACGCCCGCCGGCAGCCTGCTGGCGCTGGCTCTGCGGCGGGAAGGCCGGCTCTTGGCGGTGGTGGAATTGATCTTCGCCGCCCCTCCCAACGCCATCGCTGGGGCGCGTCCGGCGCTGGCCGCGGTGGCGCGCTTCGGCGCCATCGGCCTGCAAAACGCCATCGAGCTGCGCAGCCTGCGGCAGCTGTCCATCAGCGACGACTGCACGGGATTGTTCAACACGCGCTATCTCTACCAGGTGCTGGAAACCGAGATCCGGCGCAGCGAGCGCTTCGGTTACTCCTTCTCCTTCCTGTTTCTCGATCTGGATCATTTCAAGCTGGTCAACGACCAGCACGGCCATTTGATCGGCAGCCAGGTGCTGCGCGAATTCGGCGCGCTGCTGCAAGCGCAGGTGCGGCGCATAGACTGGGTCTTCCGCTACGGCGGCGACGAATTCGCCATCTTGCTGCCGCAGACCGGCAAGCCCAACGCCCGCGTGGTGGCCCAGCGCCTGCTGGAAACGGTGCGGCAGCACTCCTTCATCCGCGCCCAGCGGCTGAACCTGCACATCACCGCCAGCCTGGGCTTGGCCGCCTATCCCGACGACGCCACGCAGCCGGTGCAGCTGGTGCGCCGCGCGGACGAGATGATGTACCAAATCAAGAACACCACGCGCGATGACCTCGCCGTCGCCGGCTGAGGATTCCGGGATCTACGGCTTCGCGCCGCGGGCGGCGGGCGCGGCGGGCTGGTGGTGCAGGTGGCAAATGGCCACGGCCAGCGCATCGGAGGCGTCGAGCGGGATTTTGCCGCCGTCCCACGCCAGCAGGCGCCGAACCATCTCCCGCACCTGCTCCTTCCCTGCCCGGCCATAGCCGGTGAGGGCGCTTTTCACCGCCAGCGGCGTGTACTCCGCCACCGCGAGCCCCTGCGCCGCCGCCGCCTGCATCGCCACCCCGCGGACATGGCCGAGCTTCAGCGCGGAGCGGGCGTTCTCGGCATGGAAAATGTCCTCGATCGCCACGCACTCCGGGCGATGCTCCTGGATGATGGCGGTGATGCCGGCGTGAATGCGGTGCAGGCGCAGGGGAAAGGACTCGCCCGGAGCGGCGCGCAGCACCTGATAGGCCAGCACCACATGGCGGCGGCCGTCGCTGGCGACCATGCCCAGTCCGGTGGCCTGCCCGCCGCAGTCAATGCCCAAGACCCGCATCGCCTTCCGAGTCTACCGCGGCGCGGCGGGCGCATCAGGGGCTAGGCGCGGGGGACGGCGGCCGGGGGACAGGCGGGGCGAAGGCCAGGAGACTGACTCGCCACCTGACCGGCAGGCCAGTTTCGCCCGGCCTTACGTCCGGTTCATCATACTCAGTACGGCTGACTACAGTCACTTCCCCGCCGCTTCCGCCGATGCTCCGCCGCGCCTGCCCCACGCTCGCCGCCGTCCTGCTCCTCGCCCTCTGTCCCGGGCTTTGGGCGGCGCCGCGTTTCGGCGGAGATTTGGTCGCCGCGCTGCACTCGGATCCCAAGACGCTGAATCCGGTCACGGCGCTGGACCTGCCGTCGCAGACGGTGATCGGACTGATTAACGGCGACCTGATTCACATCAACCGGTACACGCAACAGATCGAGCCGGCGCTGGCCACCCGCTGGACGGTGCGCGACGGGGGGCGGCGCTATATCCTGCACCTGCGGCGGGGCGTACGGTTTTCCAACGGCGAGCCGTTCACCGCCGCGGACGTGGTGTTCAGCTTCCACGTCTATCTCGATCCGCGCCTGGATTCGCCGCAGCGCGACCTGCTGACGGTCGGCGGCCGGCCGATCCAGGTGCGCCGCCTGGGCCGTTACACGGTCGAGTTCGATTTGGCGTCGCCGGACGCGGCGGCGCTGCGGCTGTTCGACGGCGTCGCGATGCTGCCCAAGATGCTACTGGCCCCGCTGCTGCGCGCCGGCAAGCTGGTTCATGCCTGGGGCCCGTCCACCGCGCCGGGAGCCATCGCCGGCCTGGGACCGTTCCGCCTGGCGCGGTACGTTCCGGGGCAGAAGCTGGTGCTGGCGAGGAACCCCTATTATTGGCGCTTCGCGCCGGGAGCGGGACACCGGCGGCTGCCGTATCTGAACCGCCTCACCTTTTTGATCGTTCCCGCCGGCGACACCGAGGTGCTGCGCTTCCAAGCCGGGGACGTGGATCTGATCAGCGGGTTCAGCGCGCAGAATTATGCGCTGCTGAAGGCCATGGCCGGAGCGCGGCATTATTGGGTGCGCGATTTGGGGCCGGGGCTGGAATATGACTTTTTGTTCTTCAACCTGAACCATCTGGCGGGCCGCCATTTGCCCCGGCTGCAATATCAGCAGCGCTGGTTCCGCAGGGTGCGCTTTCGCCAGGCGATTTCGGCGGCGATTGACCGCCGGGCGCTTGTACGGCTGGTGTTCGAAGGACGGGCGACGGCGTTGTGGGATCAGGTCACGCCGGGGGAAAAGCGCTGGGTGGACCCGCGGATCGCCGATCCTCCCCGCTCCGACGCCCGGGCGCTGCGCCTGCTGGCGGCGATCGGCTTTCATCGCCGCGGCCAAGGACCGCTGCTGGACCCGCGGGGACGGAAGGTGCGCTTCACCGTGATCACCGACCCCGGAAATCCGCAGCGCATGCAGGTGGCGGCGCTGCTGCAAGCGGATCTGGCCCGGATCGGCATCCGCATGCGGATCGTGCCGCTGCAGTTTCAGGCGCTGCTGGCGCGGGTCTTCCATAGCTACAATTACTCCGCTTGCCTGCTGGGCCTGGTCAGCGGCGACGCCGATCCCAACCCGGAGATGAACGTCTGGATGACCGGCGGCAGCGCCCATCTGTGGGACCTGAACGCGCGGCGGCCGGGCACGGCCTGGCAGGCGAAAATGGACCGTTTGATGCGGCGGCAGATGGTCGAGGCCAACTACGCGCGGCGCCGGCGGAGTTACGATCAAGTGCAAGCCTTGGTGGCCCGCTATCTGCCGGTGATCTGCCTGTACAGCCCCGACGTGCTGGTCGCGGCGCAGGATCGCGTCGGCGGGCTGCGGCCGGCGGTGCTGCGGCCGTATTTGCTGTGGAACGCGGCCGAACTGTATCTCCGCCACTAGTCGCCCATGACCGCTCTAGCCGCCACCGCCGCTCCCGCCGCGCCGCCCGAGGCCCACTGGCCCGATGCGCGCCTGGTGCGCGCCTGCGCGGAGGGCAGCCAGCGCGCCTGGGCGGCGCTGATCGAGCGATATCAGAACCTGATCTACTCCATACCGTATAAACAAGGCTTCGCGCCCGATGATGCGGCGGAGATTTTCCAGTCCGTCTGCCTGAGCTTGCTGACGGAGATTCCGCGCCTGCGCGATCCCCAAGCCCTGCCCGCCTGGCTGATCCGCACCACCACCCACCGCTGCTACCGCTTCCGCAAGCAACAGGCGCGGTGGCTGGGCGAGGAAGCGGCGCCGGACCAGGCGGCCAGCGCCGAGCCGGAGGTGGAGGAACGCCTGCGGCAGGGACAGCAGGAGCAGATGCTGCGGCAGGCGATCGCCGCGCTGCCGCCGCGCTGCCGCGAACTGCTCTCCATGCTGTTCACGGAAACGCCGCCGCGGCCCTACGATGCGATCGCGCGGCAGTTGGGGCTGGCGCGGGGCTCGGTTTCACTGACGCGCTCGCGCTGCCTGGAGCGGCTGCGGCGGGAACTGGCGCGGGCCGGCTTCACTGGCCGCTGAGTGCGGCCCTGCCCGATGCCGCACGCCGCACCTCATCCCGCCGCGCCGCGCCTCGCCGCCCCCGGGCGGCCCCGCCGCCAGCCCTCCCGGCAGGCGGCAGCGACCGGCCGCCGCGCCCGCCCGCGCAGCGCAGCCGGCGCGCCGCAGCGGGCGGCGGAGCTGGAAGCGCAGGTCACGGCGCAGTTGCGGGTGGATCTGCGCCGCGCCGCGGCGCTGGCGGCGGAACTCGCCGCCCTGGCGCGGCGGCTCCCGGACGCGGCGCACCGCGCCTACGCCCTGCGCGCCGAAGGCAACGTGCTCTGGTTCCAAGGCCGGCACCGCCGGGCGGCGGCGGTGCTGGCGCGCGCGGCGCGTTGGTTCGCGGCGGCCGGCATGGCGGTGGAGCGCGCGCGGACGCTGAGCAGTTCCATCCAGCCCCTCATCCTGACCGGGGAATATGCTCGCGCCCGGGCCGCCGGACGGCAGGCGCAGCGGATCTTCCGCGCCCACCGCGACGCCACCCGGCTGGCGCGGCTGGAGATCAACCTGGGCAACATTGACCACCGGCAGGACCGCTTCGTTCGCGCCCTGGCCCATTACCAACGGGCCTACGAGCAGTTGCTGGCGCTGGGACCGCGGGCGGCCGGCGGCGGAGACCGGAGCCTGGACGTGGAGGGAGTGATCGCCGCCCTGCACAACATCGCCATGTGCGCGATCGTGGTCAACGATTACCCGCGGGCGCGGCAGGCGCATCAGCAAGCGCGGGAACTCTGCCTGCGCCACAACCTGCCCCGCGGCGTCATTCAAGCCGATTACAACATCGCCTACCTGCACTATTTCCGCGGCGACTACGCCCGCGCCATCGAGCTGCTGCGCGCCGCGCGGCAAGCGGCGCAGGAGATCGCCGATCCCTACCTGGCGGCGCTCTGCCCGCTGGACTTGGCGGAGCTGTACGTGGAGCTGCATCTGGCCGGCGAGGCGGTAGAGCTAGCGGCGGAGGCGCAGCAACGCTTCGCGGCGCTGGAGATGGGCTATGAGGCGGCCAAGGCGATGGCCTTCGAGGGCATCGCCTTGTGCCAGCAGGGGCAGGCGCTGGCGGCGGCGGAGAAGTTCCTGCGGGCGCGGGCGGCCTTCGTGCGGGAACACAATCAGGTCTGGCCGGCGATGATGGATTTGTACCGAGCCATGGCCTTCCACCAGGAAGGGCGATGGTTCGAGGCCCGGCGCGACGCGCGGGCGGCGCTGGGGTTCTTCCGCCGCTCGCCGCTGCCGGGCCGGGCACTGGCTTGCCGGCTGCTGCTGGCGCAGCTGGACCTGCAAGCCGGCGATCTGCGGGCGGCGCGGCGGCAAGCGGCGGCGG
>JAKAUF010000223.1 GCA_021827785.1 Acidobacteriota bacterium
TCTCCTTAAAACGCGGGGCGGAAGCTTCAGCCTGCACTCGGGCCTGAACTGCCGCCAGCGGGCATGATGCCACATCATTCGGTGGCGCGGACGCCAACGCCGCCGCCCAGCGCGGCAATGTGGGGTATGCCTCCGGCTTGCGTACGGTCGCGCTGCGCGCGGCCGCGCCGGGCGCGTGGAACCGGCTTCAGCCTGTGGCTGCGGGCTTTAGCCCGCGGCGGCCCCGCCGCCCGGGAGGGCCACGCCGCGCAGGGCAGAGCCCTACCCCACGGGGGACGCGGCCGCTTCTGGGGGCGCGGGCCGCCGGCCCGCCAGCGCTGAATGCGCACGAGGGTTCAAACGGTGGGGTATGCCTCCGGCTTGCGTACGGCCGCGCCGCGCGCGGCCGCGCCGGGCGCGTGGAACCGGCCTCAGCCTGTGCGCTGTGGGCTTTAGCCCGCGGCGGCCCCGCCGCCCGGGAGGGCCACGCCGCGCAGGGCAGAGCCCTACCCGCATGCGCGGTCGCCAGTGGTTGGGGGAGGCCTCCGATTGGCGCCTTACTCCGCCAGGAGCAGATCGGTGAAGATGAACCGGCCGTCGCGGCGCTGCTCGCCGCGGCGAACGGGAATGGGCCGGCGCAGCATGGGGCCGGTGTGCACGAAGCTGTGAAATTCGCCGCGCTCGCCGCAGGGGTCGGCCTCGGGCGGGAAGTCGGCGAGCAGCTCCTGGTCATACTCGCGGCCGGCCAGGGCTGCGGGCAATTTCTCGGTGTCGATGCAGGTCAGCGTGGCGCGCAGTCCGGCGGCGACCATCTCCCGCGCCAGCTCCGGCGTGGGCTTGGCCCAGAGGGGAAATAACGGCTCCAGGCCGGCCTTGGCCATCTGCCGCTCGCGGTAGGCGCGGACGTCTTCCAGGAAAAGGTCGCCGAAGGCGACGGCGCTGATGCCCTCGCCGCGGGCGCGGGCGCAGACGGCGGCCATGCGCTCCTCGTATTGCTCATTGCTGCACGGCCAAGGCAGAGGCACGGCCCAGAGCGGCAAGCCGGCGGCGTCGGCCTGGGCGCGCATCAGCTCACTCCGCACCGCGTGCATGGCGACCCGGTCGAAGGCTTCGTTGAACGTGGTCAGCAGGGCGACGATCTCGATGCCCGGCTGGCGGCGCAGCTCCAATAGCGCCCAGGCGCTGTCCTTGCCGCCGCTCCAAGACAGAAGAATTCTTTTCACGCCATGCCCTGGCGCATTGCGCCCTGCTGCATTGTGTCCCGCTGCATTGTGTCCCGCTGCATGCCGCCTGGCGGCGCTAGCGGCCGGAGCCGGCAGCCTCGACGGCGGCGACGGTTTCCCATTGGCCCGATTGCGCGGAGCGCTCGATGGCGTCGAGGGCGGCGTTGGTTTCCGCGCCGTCGGCGAAATCGGGATGAATGTCGGCGCCGGTGGCGACGGCGTTGAGGAAGTCCGCCATGGCGTTGACGAAGGTGTGCTCATAGCCGAGGACGTGCCCGGCGGGCCACCAATGGGCGATGTAGGGATGGCTGGCGTCGGTGACCATGATGTTGTTCCAGCCTTGCAGGGCGGCGGGCTGGGTGCGGTCGTAGTATTCCAGCTCGTTCAGCCGCTCCAGGTTGAAGCGCATGGAGCCGCGGTCGCCGTTGATTTCAAAGGCGAGATAATTTTTGCGGCCGGCGGCCAGGCGCGTGACCTCGTAACTGGCGGTGGCCTCGCCGATGCGGCCCATGAAGACGGCGCAGTCGTCCACCGTGACGGGGGCGGTTTTGCCCGGCTGGCCGGGCAAGGGCCGGGTGGGGATCATGGTGGCGGTGACGGCGGTCAGCTTGTCCAGGCGGCCGACCAAATGCAGCGAGAGGTCGGCAACATGGGCGCCGAGATCGCCCAGCGCGCCGACGCCGGCGACGGTTTTGTCCATGCGCCACAGGCGGGGGAACAGGGGGTCCACCAGCCATTCCTGGAGGTACTGGGCGCGGTAGTGGAAGACCTTGCCGAGGCGGTTCTCGCCGATCATCTGCTTGGCCAGGGCGATGGCGGGCACGCGCCGGTAGTTGAACATGACCAGGTTCTTGACCTTGGCGCGGCGGGCGGCGGCGACCATGCGCCGGGCTTCCTCCAGGCTGTTGGCCAGCGGCTTTTCGCAGATGACGTGCTTGCCGGCCTCGGCGGCGGCGATGGCGATTTCGGCATGGGAATCGCCGGGGGTGACGATGTCCACGATGTCAATGTCCTTGCGCGCGATCAAGCGGCGCCAGTCGGTCTCCACCGACTCCCAGCCCAGGCGCTTGGCCGCTTCCTCGGTTTTCTCCCGCGAGCGGCCGCAGATGGCCTTGAGGCGCGGCTGGGGAATGCCGGGGAAAAAATGCGGCGCCTGGCGCCACGCGTTGCTGTGCGCCTTGCCCATGAAGGCGTAACCGACCATGCCGATGTTCAGTTCCATTTCGTTCCTATCTTCCGCTTCGCTCCGATACTGCGCCGCGCGGACCGCTCCGCGCGGGTGAATTGTGACACCGCCGCCCGCGCGCGGAGGCCCCGCCGGCGGCGGCGCGCCCGCGAACCGCGCCGGGACGCCGCCCGGCCCAGGGGCCGAGCCGCTAGGCCCACCAAACCTTGGGACGCGGCTGGCGGATGACCAGATTTTGCAGGAAGGCCGCCGCCTTGGCCAGGCCCTCATCCACGGCCATCAGGCTGTCCTCATGCTCGATGCTGAGCGTGCCGTCATAGCCCACCAGACGCAGCGTGGAGATGAAATGCGCCCACCACTCGGCGCCGTGGCCGTAGCCGACGGTGCGGAAAATCCAGCCCCGCTCCGGCTCGCGGACGTAGGGCTTGGTGTCCAGCACGCCGGTGCGCGGCAGCACGCTGGGGAACAACTGCGTGTCCTTGGCGTGGACGTGGAAAATGGCCTTCTCGGAGCCGAGGATGCGAACGGCTTCGATGGGGTCAATGTTCTGCCAGAACAGATGGCTGGGGTCGAAGTTGCAGCCGACCATTTTGCCGGCGGCCGCGCGCAGGCGCAGCATGGTCTCCGGCGAATAGGCGACGAAGCCGGGGTGCATCTCGATGGCGATGCGGACGCCGTGGTCGGCGGCGAACTTGCCGTGCTCCTTCCAGAAGGGAATCACTTTCTTTTCCCACTGCCAGGCCAGGGTGTCGCTGTATTCGGGCGGCCAGGGGCAGGTGATCCAGTTGGGGCGGATGTCGCGCTCATGGCCGCCCGGGCAGCCGGAGAAATCAATCACCGTTTCGACGCCGAGTTTCTCCGCGAGGCGAATCACTTTGCGGCTGGTGTCGAGAAACTTGCGGCGGGTCGCCGCGTCGGGGTGCAGCGGGTTGCCGTGGCAGCTGAGGGCGCTGATGGCGAGGCCATGGTCGGCGACCAGGTTCTTCAGATCGCGCAGCTTGCCCGGGGCGGCGAGCAGCGCGGGCGAACAATGCGCCTCGCCGGGATAATTGCCGCAGCCCAGCTCGACCGCGTCCAGGCCGAGGTCCTTGACCCGCTTCAGGGCCTTCTCCAAAGGGAGCTGCGACAACAGGACGGTGAATAGACCAACTTGCATGCCGGGATTGTACAACCTTTGCCATGAGCGGTGACCAGGGCGAGCGGCAGGGATGGGGGGAGAGGGACCAGGGACGGGCAGAAAGGCTGACGAGGTATGGCGGACGGGGGAGCCGCGGGAGCGAAGAAAGTGGGGCAGGCGTCCTCGCCTGCCCGCTCGCCGCCCGCAGTGCTCACGCCCAAAATGACACCTGGCCCGGCCGCGAAGAATGGGACCTCCCAATCCCAATTCCTCGCACTTCCACCGCACCGCCCACCGCGCCCTCACCTCTCCGCTCCCGCGCCTACGGCGCGCGGAAGAAGGCCGCGGCTCGCCTCATCAGCGGAGCGGCGCGGCCCCAGCGACGCGCGGGCGGGGTCGCGGCGGGCGGTAGTGGCAAGGAAAATTCGTTGCCGGCGGCGGCAGGAATTTCGGCGGGGTGATGGGCGGCGAGTGACGCCCGGGGCGCCCTTTTTTGCGCCGCCGCGGCGAGGGCGCGGCGGGGACGGCGGCGCGGCGGGTCGGCAGCTTCCGGGGCTGCGGCTGCGGGGGCCTCGGCAGCGGGGGCGAGGGCGGGAATGCCGGGATCTTCGGGCGCCGGGGAATCGCCGCCGGCCCAGCCGAGGCGGGAGGCCATGGCGGGCGCGAGATCGGGGGTGACGCAGAACTGGAACATAAGCTTGCGGGCGGCGGGGTCGCCGTCAATGGCGGACTGCATGGCGCTGAGGATCAACAGGGGGGTGGCGATGGCGAGGGCTTGCAGGGCGGCGGCGGCGAACCAGGCGGAGAAGCCGGGCTGGTTCTGCCAGCGGTAGAAGGAACGGGGGCTGACGCCGGCGCGGGAGCAGAGCTGGGTGGTGCTGAGCGGCAGGGCGAGCCCGCAGGCGGCTTCGGCCAAGGCGCGCTGCTTGGCGGTGGGATGGAAGGGCCGGGAGCGGCGGGCGAGGGGAGCGATGGGCGGCTGCCGGGAATCGGTTGGGCCGAGCGTGGTGGCGGATGCGGTGGGGGGCGGCGGCGCGTCGTGCGCCGGGGCGGATTGCGCGGCGCGGGAGGCCCGGCCTGCCTGCGAGCGGCGCCGCGCGGGGGCGGGCGGGTGGGGATGCGCCAGGCGGCGGAACGAGCGCGGCGGGGCGTAGTCCGGCGCAGGCGGGATAGGGGGACCGTCGAGGGCGGAGGATAGGAGGGAGCGGGTGATTCGGGTCCAGATGCTCATGGTGTGTGTCCGGTGGGTCCGCTTGTTGGGCCGGGTGTTCGTTGAGCGAGCCCACGCCTTCCGGGGCAAGCCGCCCCACGCACGAAGTGAGATGAACGTGAGTGGGCCATGAGTTGTCCGGCGCGGTCACTAAACCGCCGGGGCGGGCGGCCCGGGGCGCGCGTGCGTTTGCGGACGATGGGAACGGAAATGCGCTGTGCGGGTTGTGACATTTGGGCGGCGCGAATGCAGGGCAAGGGGAGATAACTGGTTGGGAATCAGCGCCGGGAGGAGTGACGGGGCTGGGGTTTTTTGTCACGAAGCAGACCGGGTGGCGGGGGACGGGTGGAGGTGGGCGCGCGGATGGCGGTGTGGTGGACGTTTGCGGCACCGGAATTGCGGTGGCCGACGGGCAGGGGCGGGGCGAGTAGGCGCATGCCGATGGGCAGGGCGGGGGCCGGACAGCCGAGGACGGCTATCCCACTGGGCGGGTCGGTGGGGTATGCCTCCGGCTTGCGTACGGTCGCGCTCCGCGCGGCTGGGGTGGCGGGGGGACGCGGCGCCACCGCCCATGCGGACCGTCCGCGCGCCCAGATTGCGTACATTCGTGGCGCAGGTTGCGGGCTGCATGGTCCGCGCGGCCGGCTGAAGCCGGCCGCCACACAGGCTGAAGCCTGTTCCACGCTAGGGCGGACAGGCGAGGACGCCCATCCCACGTTCTTAGTGCGGGCGGCGGGGAGACAGGCGAGGACGCCCATCCCACTTTCTCCGCGCGGGTGGGGCGGTGAGATTGCGCCGCCCGGGAGGGCGACGCTACGCAGGGCAGAGCCCTACCCCACGAGAGGCGGCGGGCGTTTCTGGGGGCGCGGGCCGGCGGCCCGCCGGCGCCTCCGCGGGTGCCGCGCCGCTGGCTTCCCATTCGTCCCCGCGGCGGTGGCGGCCCGCGTCCGCCAGCGGCGGTATGATGCAGCTTTGACGCAGCTTTGAAACAGCTTTGACAAAGGGAGGGAAACGAGAGATGGCGGAATCGGCAGGCGCCGCGGCGGAAACCTTTGCTCCGCCCGCGGCCTTCGCGGCGGCGGCGCGGGTGAAAAATCGCAAGGAATATGACGAGCTGTACCGCGCCGCGGCGGCCAACCCGGCGGAGTTTTGGGCCGAGCTGGCGCGGCGGGAGCTGCACTGGCTCCAGCCGTTCACCCAGGCGCGGGAATGGAACTATCCCTTCGTCAAATGGTTCCTGGGCGGAAAGATCAACGCCAGCGACAACTGCCTGGACCGGCACTTGACCGGGCCGCGGAAAAACAAAGCCGCCATCATTTGGGAGGGGGAAAATTTCGAGCAGCGCATCCTGACCTATCAGGACTTATACCGGCGCGTGGCCAAGTTCGCCAACGTCTTGAAAGCCCAGGGATACAAGGCCGGGGACCGGGCGATCATCTACATGCCGATGGTGCCGGAGGCGGCGGTGGCGATGCTGGCCTGCGCGCGCATCGGGGTGATTCACTCGGTAGTCTTCGCCGGCTTTTCGGCCGAAGCCCTGAAGACGCGCATTGACGATTTGGGCGCGACGCTGGTGATCACGGCCGACGCGGCGCAGCGGCGCGGGCGGGAGATCCCCCTGAAGCGCAACGTGGACGCGGCGCTGGCGGAGTGCCCGGCGGTGCGGAAGTGCATCGTCTACCGGCACAAGAACGCGGGCATCGAGATGAAGCCGGAGCGCGACGCGTGGTGGGAGGATTTGATGTTCGGCGCCAGCGAGGTCTGCCCGCCCGAGCCGCTGGACAGCGAGCATCCGCTGTACGTGCTCTATACCAGCGGGACGACCGGCAAGCCGAAGGGCGTGGTGCACGCGACCGCGGGCTACCTGCTGGAAACGCTGATGACCATGCAGTGGGTCTTCGACATCCGCGAGGACGACACCTACTGGTGCACGGCCGACATCGGCTGGGTGACGGGGCATTCCTACATCGTCTATGGGCCGCTGGCGGCGGGGGCGACGACGCTGATGTATGAAGGCGCGCCGGACTGGCCGGAGCCGGACCGGTTCTGGCGGCTGATTGAAAAATACCGCGTCAACGTTTTCTACACCTCGCCGACGGCGATCCGGTCGTTCATCCGGCAGGGGGACAAGTGGCCGAAACGGCGGGATCTGTCCAGCCTGCGGCTGCTGGGCTCGGTGGGCGAGCCGATCAACCCGGCGGCGTGGCGGTGGTACAACCAGGTGATTGGGCAGAACCGCTGCCCGATCGTGGACACCTGGTGGCAGACCGAGACCGGGGCGATCATGATTTCACCCATGCCGGGCGCGGTCGCGGCCAAGCCCGGCTCGGCGACGCTGCCGCTGCCGGGGATTATTCCCGACGTGGTGGATTTGAAGGGCGAGCCGGTGGCGGCCGGGCAGCAGGGCTATTTGATCATCCGCCAGCCGTGGCCCGCGATGTTCCGCACGCTGTACAACGACGCGGAGCGGTATCGCGAAAATTATTGGGCCAAGGTGCCGAACGTGTATTTCACCGGCGACGCGGCGCGGCGCGACGCGGACGGCTACTACTGGGTGCTGGGGCGCGTGGACGACGTCATCAACGTCAGCGGCCACCGGCTGAGCACCATGGAGGTGGAATCGGCGCTGGTGCGGCATGCCGCCGTCGCCGAAGCCGCCGCCGTGGGACGGCCGCACGATTTGAAGGGCCAGGCGCTGGTGGTCTTCACCGTCTGCAAGGGCGGCGTGCCCAAGTCGCCGGAGTTGGTCGAGGAGCTGCGGGCGTGGGTGGGCCAGGAGATCGGCGGCTTCGCGCGGCCGGATGAGATTCGGCTGGTGGACGCGCTGCCCAAGACGCGCAGCGGCAAGATCATGCGCCGCCTGCTGCGCGAGCTGGTGACCGCCGACAAAGTCAGCGGCGACACCACCACGCTCGAGGATTACTCCGTCCTGCTGGAGCTGGCCAAAACCAAGGGGGACGAGGAGTAGGGCTAAGGGCCGGTGGCCGATTCCGATGCGACGGCGGGCGGCTGGCGGGACCTGGTGGGGTATGCCTCCGGCTTGCGTGCGGTCGCGCTCTGCGCGGCCGGGACCGTGCAGGGCAGACAGCCGAGGACGGCCATCCCACTTTCTCCGCGCTTGGGGAATGCGCAGTAGGATAGCCGTCTCGGCTGTCAGGACACGCCGCCGGGTGCCGACGAGCCGTCCGCGCCCCCAGGGGCGTTCGTTCTGCGGGCCCGGGTTGAGGGTCGGTTTGCGGCGCGGCCGGCTGAAGCCGGCCGCCACACAGGCTGACGCCTGTTCCACGCGAGGGCGGACAGGCGGGGACGGCCATCCCACTTTCTTCGCGCGGGCGGGGCTCCGTGATTTGTGCGCGACGCTTGTGGCTACAATGTGCGGGAGGTTTTGGGAGGCGGCGTGGGAGAGAGAAAGAAGGGCAGCAGCCGAAGGGATTTCGTGAAGCTGGTGACGGCGACGGGACTGGCGGCGCCGGTGGCGGGAGTGGCGGCGACGCGGGCCGCGGCGGGCGAGGGCGCGGCTGGCAGGGACGGAGCGGGGCGGGAAGGCGGGGGCGGCCACCCGGACGCCGATGCAGCGGAATCGGCTGGTGGCGCGCCGGCGGGGGCCGAGGCGCAGGAAAGCGCGGCGGGCTCCGGCGACGCGGCGGACGGCGCGGGCGAGATTCAGAAGCACCGGATGATCGTGCTGACGGATATCGGCGCCGATCCGGACGACACGGAGAGCATGTGCCGGCTGCTGCTGTA
>JAKAUF010000339.1 GCA_021827785.1 Acidobacteriota bacterium
GCGCGGCCGGGAGTGAGCGCCGCCCCGGCTGCCGGTCCCCGCCGCCCGGAGGGCGACGGCACGCAGGGCAGGAGCCCTACCCCACGGGGGCCGCATGTGGGGTATGCCTCTGGCTTGCGTGCGGCCGCGCTCGGCGCGGCCGGGAGTGAGCGCCGCCCGCTACCGCTGGTGGGTTTGCGTGTACTGCTCGCGAGCGGCGAGGCGGACCTGGGCGTGCTGCACGGCGCGGACGGCGGCCAGGTGATCCACGTTGGGATCCGCGCTGCGCTCGGCCGCCTGCGCGCGCTCCAGCGCGGCTAGGGCGCGGGCGGGATCAATTTCGCCCGGCCATTCGGCGCTGTCGGCCAGAATGACGGCCTTCTCGTTGGTGATCTCGACGAAGCCGCCGCCGAGGACGAGCTGCGGCGGCTGGTCCGCCGCGGAAACGGGCTCGGCCGCGCCGGCGGGCTTCCACGTCAGTTCGCCGGCCCCCAACTCCGCCACCAACTGCGCGTGGCCGGGCCGCATGCCGATGCATCCCAGCAGGGCGGGAATGGAGGCCTCGGTGGCGGCGACGCGGAGCGCCAGCCGCTCCGGCGTGACCACCTCGAGTTGGAACGTGGCGTCGGGCATGGCTTAGGACTGCTGGGCCAGCTCGGCGGCCCGCTGCTTGACTTCCTCGATGGTGCCTTGCATGTAAAACGCCTGTTCGGGCAGATCGTCGAGCTTGCCTTCGACGATTTCCTTGAAGCCGGCGATGGTGTCGGCCAGCTTGACGTAGCGGCCCTTCAGGCCGGTGAACTGCTCGGCGACGAAGAACGGCTGGGACAAAAAGCGTTGGATGCGGCGCGCGCGGTTGACGGCGGTGCGGTCCTCCTCGCTCAGTTCGTCAATGCCGAGGATGGCGATAATGTCTTGCAGATCCTTGTAGCGCTGGAGGATGTGCTTGACTTCCTGGGCCACGCGATAATGCTCCTCGCCGAGAATGCGGGGATCCAGAATGCGGGACGAAGACGCCAGCGGATCCACGGCGGGATAGATGCCGAGTTCGGCGATCTGGCGGGACAGATTGCTGGTGGCGTCGAGGTGGGCGAAGGTGGTGGCCGGAGCGGGATCGGTGTAGTCGTCGGCGGGCACGTAGACGGCTTGGACGGAGGTGATGGACCCCTTCTTGGTGGAGGTGATCCGCTCCTCGAGTTCGCCCATCTCGGTGGCCAGGTTGGGCTGATAGCCGACGGCGGAGGGCATGCGGCCCAGCAGGGCGGAAACCTCCGAACCGGCCTGGGTGAAGCGGAAGATGTTGTCAATGAACAACAGCACGTCCTGGCCCTCGACGTCGCGGAAATATTCCGCCACGGTCAAGCCGCTCAAACCGACGCGCAGGCGAGCGCCGGGAGGCTCGGTCATCTGGCCATAGATCAGCGCCGCCTTGCTTTTCGCCGCGTCGCCGGGCACGATGACGCCGCTTTCGCTCATCTCCAGCCACAGGTCGTTGCCCTCGCGGGTTCGCTCGCCGACGCCGGTAAACACGGAGACGCCGCCGTGCTTGGTGGCGATGTTGTTGATCAGCTCCATGATGATGACCGTCTTGCCCACGCCGGCGCCGCCGAACAGGCCGATCTTGCCGCCGCGCAGGTAGGGCTCCAGCAGGTCAATCACCTTGATGCCGGTCTCGAACATTTGCAGCTCGGTGGATTGCTCCTCCAGGCTGGGGGCGGCGCGGCGGATGGGGAAGCGGGTTTTGGCCTCGATGGGGCCGAGCTTATCCACCGGCCGGCCGAGTACGTCCATCACCCGGCCCAGCGTGGCCGGGCCCACGGGCACGGTGATGGGCCCGCCGGTGTCAATGACGGTCATGCCGCGGACCAGGCCCTCGGTAGGCTCCATGGCCACGCATTTGACCCGTCCCTCGCCCAACTGCTGCGCGACCTCGACGGTCACGTCCATCTTCTCGGCGCCGGGGAAGCCGTCGCCGATAATGCGCAACGCCTGATCAATGGGTGGCAGGTCCTTCTCGGCAAAGCGGCAAACCACGACCGGACCGGTGATTTCGATGAGCGTGCCGGTGGCGCGGTCGGTGGCGGTGGGAGCGGTGGGGGTAATGGCGGTGGACATAGAGAAATGCTCCTGGGCGGCTAGCCCGTCTGGGCTGCGGCGGCGCCGCTAACGACTTCAATAATTTCCTTGGTGATGGCCGCCTGGCGGGCGCGGTTCATGGTCAGGCTGAGATCGTCAATCAAATCCGCCGCGTTCTTCGTGGCGGTGTCCATGGCGTTCATGCGGGCCGCCTGCTCGGCGGCGAAACTCTCCAACAGTGAGCGGTACAGCTGCGTTTCCACGTAGCGGGGCAACAGGGCGGCGAGCACCGCGTCGGCGGCCGGCTCGAAGATGGGCTCGATCGGCGCGGCCGCGGCGGGCGCGGCGGCGGCTTGGGGCTGGGCCACGGCCTCGGTGGCGATGGGCAAAAGGCGCCGCACGTTGACCTGCTGCCGGAAGACTGAGCGGAACTCGTTGCCGATGGTGTAGACGGCGTCGGTCTCGCCGGCGGCGTATCGCCGCATCAAGCGCGCGGCGATGTCGCGGGCGACGCCATGGTCCACGCTCCTGGTGAACAGGCCGATGGTCTCCGCGCTGATCGTCCGGCCGCGGCGCCGGTAATAGTCCCGCGCCTTGCGGCCGACCACTTCATACTCGATGCGGGCGGAGGCGCGCTCGGCGGCGGCCTGCTGCGCCGCCTTGAACACGTTGAGGTTGAAGGCGCCGGCCAAGCCCTTGTCGGCGGTGATGACCACCAGCGTGACGCGCTGCTCCGGGCGGCGGGCCAGGAGGGCGGCGGCCATGGGCGCGACGGAGGGATCCAACTCCGCTCCGGCGACCAGCATCAGCAGCCCCGACAGGCGCTCGGCGTACGGACGGGCGGCGAACGCCTGGTCCTGGGCGCGGCGCAGCTTGGCGGCCGAGACCATCTGCATGGCGCGGGTGATCTGCCGCGTGTTGCGCACCGAACGGATGCGCCGCCGGATATCGAGAAGGTTAGGCATGGACGCCGGCTATTTCACCGCCGCTTGCGGCTCCGCCTGCGGCGGGGCCGCCGCGACCGGCGGAGCGACGGCGGGAGCGGCCTTCGGCGCCGCCGCCTGCGCGGCAAGGAAGCGGGATTTCGCCTCGTCCAACGCGGCGCGCAACCGGGAGCGGAGTTCGTCGTCGAACGCCTTTTTCTCGGCCAGGTGGTGCAGCAGCGCGGGATGGGCGGCGTCGAGGAAGTCGTACAGCGAGCGCTCGAAGGGACGCACTTGCTCCAGCGACAGATCGTCCAAGAAGCCGTTTGTGCCGGCGAAGATGGCGATGACCTGCTTTTCCACCGGCAGCGGGGAATACTGATCCTGCTTCAGCAGCTCGACCAAGCGCAGTCCGCGGTTCAGCTGCGCCTGCGTGGCCCGGTCCAAATCGCTGCCGAACTGGGCGAAGGCTTGCAGCCCGCGGAACTGCGCCAGGTCCAGGCGCAGCGTGCCGGCCACCTGCTTCATGGCCTTGATCTGGGCATTGCCGCCGACCCGGCTGACGGAAAGGCCGACGTTCACGGCCGGGCGCACGCCGCTGTTGAACAAGTCGCTTTCCAAATAGATCTGGCCGTCGGTGATGGAGATGACGTTGGTGGGAATGTAGGCGGAGACGTCGCCGGCCTGGGTCTCAATGATGGGCAACGCGGTCAGCGATCCCCCGCCGAGTTCCTTGTCCAGCTTGGCGGCCCGTTCCAGCAGGCGGGAATGGAGGTAAAACACGTCGCCGGGATAAGCCTCGCGGCCGGGCGGACGGCGCAGCAGCAGGGAGATTTCCCGGTACTCGGCGGCGTGCTTGGAAAGATCGTCGTAGATGATCAGCGCGTGGCGGCCGGTGTCGCGGAAAAACTCGCCGATGGCGCAGCCGGCGTAGGGCGCTAGGTATTGCATCGGCGCCGGATCGCTGGCGGTGGCGGCGACGACGACGGTGTATTCCATGGCGCCATAGCGCTCCAGGGTGGCGATGACCTGGGCCACGGTCGAGCGCTTCTGGCCGATGGCGACATAAATGCAAATGACGTCCTGGCCGCGGGAATTGATGATGGCGTCCAGGGCGACGGCGGTCTTGCCGGTCTGGCGGTCGCCAATGATCAGCTCGCGCTGGCCGCGGCCGATGGGAATCATGGCGTCAATCGCCTTTAGGCCGGTTTGCATCGGCTCCTTCACCGGGGAGCGGTCGAGCACGCCGGGGGCGAGGCGCTCGATGGGGTTGAACTGCTCGGTGGCGATGGCGCCCTTGCCGTCTAGAGGCTGGCCGAGGGCATTGACCACGCGGCCGATCAGGTTATCCCCGACCGGGACGGACATGATGCGCCCGGTGCGCTTGACCTGGTCGCCCTCCCGGACCTCGGTGTAATCGCCCAGCACGACCCCGCCGACCTGGTCGGATTCCAGGTTCATGGCGATGCCAAACACGCCGTGGGGAAAGGCGATCAGCTCGCCGGCCATGACCTTGTCCAGGCCGTAGATGCGGGCGATGCCGTCGCCCAGCGAGACCACGGTGCCGACCTCATCCACCGCCAGGGAGGCATCGTAGTTCTCGATCTGCGCGCGCAGCATTTGGGAAATTTCGTCGGCTCGAATGGTCGGCATAAGCGTTGGCCTGTCCTGCTGTCCCCGCCCGGGGCGGGGCCGTTGCGGTTATTGTCTCCCGTTTGCTTTTATTGCTCCAGCAGCCCGCGGCGCAGCCGCTCCAAGCGGCCGCGCAGGCTGCCATCGTAGACGGTGTCGCCCACCCGGGCGAGAAAACCGCCGATCAAGCTGTCGTCCTGGCGGTACTCGGCTTCGATGCGCCCGCCGGTGGCCGCCGCCAAGTCGCGCTCAAGGGCGGCGCGCTCGGCCGGGGGCAGCGGCCGCACGGTGAAAATCTCCGCGCGCTGGACGCCCTGGCGGCGGCGCCACAGGTGCTCGAAGGCGGCGGCGATGTCGGGGATGTCCGTGGCGCGGCCCCGGCTGGCGGCCACCGCCAAGAAATTGCGCATGATGCGCGACAGTCCCAGGCGGTAGGCCAGCGCCTCCAGAACCGCCTGCTTCTGCGGCAGCGAGACGGCGGGGCTGGCCATCGTCAGGCGCAGTTCGCGCGAGCCGGCGATCAGTCCGGCGAGTTCGCCCAGCTCGCGGTTCAGCGCCGTGGCGTCGGCCTTGCCGTCGGCGACGACGCCGAGCAGGGCTTGGGCGTAATGTTCCGCGACCACTCCGGGCATGGGGGCTCCTAAACCGGCTGCCGGCCGGCGGCGGCGAAATGCCCCGCCGCCTGCCGGACCAACACTTCATCCATTTCCGCATTGACGTCGCGGCGCAGGCGGCGCTCCGCCACGGCCACGGCCAATTCCGCGGCATAGTGGCGCAGCTCCAGGCGCGCCGTCTGGCTGCTGGCTGCGATTTGCCGCGCCGCCGCCTGGGCGATCTTTTCCGCCTCCGCGGCGGACTCGGCGGTCAGGCGGCGATATTCCATCTCCGCTTCTTGCTGCGTTTGCGCCTGCAACGCCGCCACTTCCGCGTCCACGCCGGCCAAGCGCGCCTCAATGGAACGCAGGCGCTCTGTGGCTTCGGCCACCGCCTCCTCGGCCTCCGCCAAGCGGCGGCGGATGGTCTGCGTGCGGTTGCGCATCAGCCCGGGCAGGGACCAGTTCTTCATGCGGTAAAAGACGAAGTACAGCACCCAGAGCAGAATGCCGAGATTGATCAGCCAGATGATGGTCCACAGCAGCCCGGTGGACAGGTGCGTGGCCCGCGCCACGGGCCGCAGCCACAGGCTGACCTGCGTCTTGCTGAACGCCTCTTTCCGCCGCGCCGGCGCGGCGGTGTGCACCACCGGCGCGGCGGCGCCGCGGCTGGCGGGAAGTTGGGCGGGGTTCTGGGGCGTGGCCTGCGCCCGCGCGGGCGTAACCGGAGGGATGGCCTGGACGGCGGCGAAGGCCGGCAGCCCCGCCAACAGCACGACGGCGGCTAGCGCCAGCGCCCCGCCGGCGCGGTGGAGCGAAGCTTTGAGCCCGCGCTTCATGCCCCGACTCCCGGGCTTGCCATCGGACGGTGGCCCAATACGGCGTGATAGATATCAGTCGCCATGCCCTCCGCGCCGGCTTCCAACTGCGCCTTGGCTTGCGCCATCTCGTGCTCCAAATCCGACTCCGCCTGCCGTCTTGCCGCCTCGGCGCGCTGCCGCGCCGCCGCCAGCAACGTCGCCCGTTCGGCCATGGCGTGCGCGCGCCGCTCCTCGATGGCGCGATACATGGCGGCGCGAGCTTCGCGCAGCGTGGTTTCGTACTCGGTCAGCTTTTGTTCGGCCAGCGCGATCATCCGCCGGGCGGCTTCGAACTGGCCCTCGGTGCGGGCCCGACGCTCCGCCAGCATCCTACCGAGTGGACGGTAGAGAACGCGGCGGAGATAAAAGTGCAGCAGGAGAAAAATGATGATCGTGGGCACGCTGGCGAGCAGCAAATTACCCAGTTCGTGAAGTACGGTCTGCATACGGATGGCGGCGGTGTTCAGTCGTCAACTGGCGTGCAATCGCGATCATCATCGTCCGGCGGCGGCGCATGGATGCTCGTCTCGCTCAGCCTGCCCTGGTTACGCAAACCGGGTCGGGCCAACGTCTCCCCACGTTGTCCGGAAATGCGGCGCCGGCGCTGTACGGTGCTGAGCGCGGGCCGCGCATGCTCCCAATGTTGCGGCTCCCGCTGACGACCGCCAAGGGCGCTCGGATGCCGCAGGGCATCCGCCAGGCGCCGCCGACGGTAGCTACAACTTGGATAGTTTACCCAGGCGTTGCGCAAAAGGAAAGGGGCGACGCGGGCCTGTGAAAAGCTCCGAACGGGCGCTCGGAAGGGCGCCGCAGGCATCCCGATTCCACTTTCATCCATCTGACCAAAGCCATGGCGGGCATCTGCGGCTGGGTGGGGGACGCGGCGGGGAACCGTGCCCAAGCCGCGGCCATCGTGCGGGCCATGGCTGCACGGCTGCGCCATCGCGGGCCGGAGGCGGAAGAGTTGTACCTCGGCGACGGCGCCGTGCTGGGCTGGCGCTCTCCGCGGCCGCCAGCCGGAAAGCCCATGGCGGCGCCGGCGGGCGGCGGCGGCGGCGACGCCGTCATCGCCTTCTGCGACGGCGAGGTCTATAACGCCGCCGAACTGCGCGAGGGTTTGCGGGCGCGCGGACACCGCTTCCGCGGCGAAGACACGGGGGAGTTGCTGGTGCATTTGTACCAAGAACATGGGGAATCCCTGCCGCGGCATTTGGAGGGAAGCTTCGCCTTCGCGCTTTGGGATGCGCCGCGGCGCTCCTTGCTGTTGGCGCGCGACCGTTTCGGGGTGAAGCCGCTGTATTATGCCGCGCGCCGGGGCGGGCTGAGCTTCGCCTCCGAACTCGGCGCGCTGCGCGCCGACCCGGGTTGGGACGATGCGTGGGATTGGACGGCGCTGGACTTGTATTTGCAAATGGACCATATTCCCGCGCCGTATTCCGCCTACGCCGGGGCGCGGAAGCTGGCGGCGGGCCATGCGTTGCGCTGGCGGCCCGAGGGCCTGCGGCGGTTCCGCTATTGGTTCTTGCCGGAACGATTGCAGGCGCGCGCGGAGGAAATCGCGCGCGGCCGGCCCGGTCACGTCACGGATGCCGAACAGGAAGAGGAGCTGTGGGCGCGGCTGCGCGCCGCCGTTCGGCGCCGCTTGGCCGCGGAGCCGGTGGGTCTGGTGCTGAACGGCGGGTTGGAGACCGCAGCCCTGCTGGCGCTGCTGCGCGAGGCGCCGGCGGCCTCGGTACAAACATTCGCGGTGGGCGCCGCCCAACGCAGTTCCCGGTTATCGGCAGCCCGCCGTCTGGCGCGGCGTTTGGGCGCCGAGCACCACGAACTGCGGTTGCGGCCGGAGGCTCTGGCGGCGGCATGGCCGGCCATTGCCGCGAGCGGCGGCGAGCCTTTGGGCGATGCCCGCGCCCTGCCGCTGTATTTTTTGGCGCAGGCCGCGCGGCCGCGGGTGGCGGCGTGCATGGTTGCCGCGGGCGCGCTGGAGCTGCTGGCCGGGCGGCCGGAATATGCCGCCCTGGCCCTCGCGCATGGCGCGGACCGGCTGCTGCGCCTGCGGCGCGGCGCGGCGGATCCCGGCTCCGGGGAATTATGGCCGCCGCGCGGCCCGCGCCCCTGGTCGGACCGCGTGCTGCGGTTCCGGCAAGCTCTGGCGCTGCCGCCGGCGCAGCGCATGGCGGCGTGGTGCACGGACTTCAACCGCGAACAGCGCCGCCGCTTGTGGCGGCGCGCGGTGTGGCCCGTCGCCACGCGTGAGTTGCTGGCGGCGATTGCGGCGGAATGGCCGCAGGCCGACTGGCTAAACCGAACTCTGTACTGCGACCTGCGGCTACGGCTGGCTGATGGGAGTTTGGCGACGCTGGACCGGATGATGATGGCTCGTGGGCTGGAGGCGCGG
>JAKAUF010000275.1 GCA_021827785.1 Acidobacteriota bacterium
CGTGGCCGCGCGCCGGATGGGCGCTGGGTTCAGTTCGGCCGCGCCGCGCTAGGCGCTGGCGATCACGTCAATTTCCACTTTGACGTCGCGTGGCAGGCGGCGCACCTCGACGGTGGAGCGCGCCGGCGGCTCCGGCCCGAAGAAGGTCTGGTAAACCTCGTTCATGGCCACGAACTCCGTCATGTCGGCCAGATAAACGGTGGTCTTCACCACGTTGTGCATGGTCACGCCGGCGGCCTGCAACAGCGCCTCGATATTCTTCAATACCCGCTCGGTCTGGGCGCGGATATCCGCCTCCGGGAGCAGAGCGTTGGTGGCGGGGTCCACCGGAACCTGGCCGGAAACAAAGATGAAGCCGTTGGCGCGCACCGCTGGAGAATATGGGCCGATGGCCCGCGGCGCCGCGGAACTGTGAATGACCTGACGATCGGACATGCCGCCGATTATAGCCCCGGGAAAGCGCCTATCGGCGCGGGCGGGGGTAGCGCGCCGTCACCGTGCCGATAATGCCGCCACGCGGCCGGAAGTGCCCCTCCACCACGGCCCAGACCGGGTGGCAGGCGGCAACCACATCGGTCAGGATCCGGTTCACCGCGTTTTCATAGAAAATGCCCAGATCACGGTAGGCCAGCAAATATTCTTTCCAAGACTTCAGTTCCAAACAGCGGCGTGCCGGAACGTAGGTGAGGCGAATCTCCGCGAAATCCGGCAGTCCGGTTTTGGGACATACCGAAGTGAACTCCGGCTGGACGATGCAGATTTCGTAGCCGGCGAACTGGTTCGGCCAGGTTTCGATCGCCGGCAACGGCGCCTCCAAACCGGCGGCGGCGTGGGCGTCGGTGTAGCGCCGGGCCGCATTGCGCACTCGGCGTGCGGGGGAAGCCATAGGTTGAGCATAGCCTAGGGCGGCGCCCACGGTTGCCGCCAGCGCCGGCGGCGCCGGCGACGCCGCCATCGCCGTGCCGTCCAACGCGGACGACAGCGCTCCGGAGGTTACGCCTTGACCGGCTGCTTCGGCTCCCGCGGCAGGCCGGCACGGCGCCGCAGTTCGCCGTGCAACTCAGCGCCGAGCAGCAGCGCCAACGCCAACAGGTAAAACCACAGCATCAGCACGATCACCGCCCCCAGGGTTCCGTACACCGCATTGAAGTTGGCAAAGTGATCCACATAGACCGCCAAGCCGATCGAGATGGCGATCCAGATGGCAAATGTGGTCAGCGCCGCCGGCCATAGCCCGCGGCCCGAATGCTTTAGGTTCGGGGCGGTGTGATACAGCAGCGCGATCGCCAAAATGAAGAACCCCACCACCACCACCCACCGGATCAGCGGCCATGCCGCCGCCAGCCAATGGCCGGCCGCGGTGGCGCCGGTCAGCATGTCCACCAGCCGCCGGCCGACCAACAGCGCGCCCAAGGCGATGATGATCATCACTCCAGCACTTACGGTCAATCCGAGCGCCAACAGTTCGACATGCCAATAGGGCCGCGTCTCCGGCACCTCATAGGCCCGGTTGAGAGCCGCGATCAGGCCGGCAAAGCCTTGCGAAGCCGAGTACAGCGTCAGGGCGGTTCCCAGGCTCAACAGCCCGCCATGCGATCCGGCAAGCAATTGGTGCAGTTGGCGGCTGAGGAGGACCGCGGTGCCGTGCGGCAGCGATTGATACAGGTCGGCCGCGATGGCGCGGGTCACAGCGCTCAGGTGCAGGGCGCCGGCGAGGGAGGCGATCAGCAAGAGCAGCGGAAACAGCGCAAACAGGAAATAATAGGCAAGCGCGGCGGCATAGTTCATGAGGTCGTCTTCCATGGTGGCGGCGACCACGGTGAACAGCAGCCTCATGGGCAGTGAGATGGGCGGCGTGGGATAGAAGTTGGCGCTTTTTTCCTACATTGGGCCGAACCAGGGCTCACGGTGGCGCGTAGTGTTCCTCTAGGCGCAAGGAGAACGTTATGAACGGAGCAGGGACGCGGTGCGTCATGCTGACGGCGGTGTTGGCGGCCTGGGCGGTAGTCCCAGCCTGGGCGGCATCGCACTGGCAACGCACGTTTCAGCTCACCGGACCGGCGGCGTTGCGGCTGAGCACCAGCCAAGGCGGCGTCCAGGTGCGGAGCTGGGATGAGAACTCGATTCAAGTTCGCATCCGGGTACGGGGCTGGAGCATTGGGCCGGATGGCGTGCGGATTACGGCGCGCCAGAACGGCGGCGAGGTGACGGTGCGGATCCGTACGCCGCGCCATGATTGGGGTTGGGCGGATCACGATGTGCACGTCTCGGTGATGGCGCCGCGGCGCGTACGTCTTCACCTCAGTTCCGGCGACGGCGATCTGAATATCCGCGGCGTGAACGGCCCGGCTTGGCTCAGGAGCGGGGATGGCGACATCACCGCCGAGGCAATGGCCAGCGGCGATCTGGTCGCCCACTCCGGCGATGGCAATCTTCGCCTCACGGGCCGGTTTGGCAGCGTTCAGGCCAGTTCCGGCGACGGCGACATTCATTTCCAGGCCGACACCGGCTCCGCCGTGCGGGGCGCCTGGATGCTGCGCACCGGCGACGGCAACCTAGCCGTGGTGCTGCCCGCCGGCATGGCGGCGAATGTGGACGCCCGCACCGGCGACGGTTCCATCCACCTCGAGGGCGTGCAATTGCAGGCCGGCGCCGACCGCCATCATGTGCACGGACAACTGCACGGCGGGGGCGGGCTGGTCGCCCTCCGCACCGGCGACGGTTCGATTCGCCTCGCGCGGGACTAGGGCCGCCATGGCGCAAGCGCGCCCATCGAGCACGGCGCTCCGGCGTAGTCCCGGGGGCCCCCGCCGGCGCGCCCCAGCCCGCCGCTGGGCCGCGACGCCGTGTCGGCGGCAGCGGAGGGATTGACGCCCCGGACCCTGCCGCTTAATTCCTGGTGGCCTGAAACTCCGTCCAGGGATGACTCGGCATGCTGCGCAAGAAGGGCTTCTGCCAGTCGTACTGCGGATGCGCCTGGAAAAACGCCGGCGCGTTAAAGCCAATCCCGTCGGGATGGCCCATGGCGGCTTCGATTTCCATCTTCGCCGCCATCGCCGAATCCGTCACCTTGGCCTGCACCGTGCCGCCCGGCCAATACGGCGGCCAGCCCCAAATCTTGACCCCCCGCGGCGACAAATCGTTGTGGCCGCAGAGCGTGCGCTCGTCGGGATCAATCTTGTGCTCGATCACGTCGTAATCGTCGGACTCCATCTTTTCGGCGATGGCGATATCAATCTTGCCCTTGTATTTCCGCCGCAGCTGGTCCCAGCGCAGATGCCGCGCGTTCGGGCTGCTGGCCAAATCGCGGGGATTGAAACCGGTGGTTTCCGCTTTGATCAGCGCCGGATCACTGGCGAAGTTGGAACCGACATACATGCCGTTCTTCGTGCGCCAAATCTCCTGGTGCGTCAAGCCCAGTTCGACGCGGGCGATTTCGTTGGTTTTGCGGTCGCCGAGCAGCCAGTCGTTGGCGTAGCCGCCGTTGTTGCCCTTCATCATGATGGCGATCCACTGGCTGATGTTGTGGGCGTACTGCAAGGCCTCGCGGGAGCGAACGAATTCCGGGATGCCGTTGGGATCGTAGCCGAAAAACTCGCTGATCGTCGTTTCCGTCACCATCAGCCCGGCGCTGTTGATGCCGAAATCGTCGTCGCTGGTAATCACCCCCGGGAACCCATCCATCAGGATGTGCAGCCCATGGCTGGGCACGATGTCGTAGATGACGTTCCAGTCCTCGCCCGGGAAGTAGCTGGTCCAGTTGTTATGGCCGATGACGATCTTGCCGTCCTTGGTATAGCTGCCGGTGGCCACGAAGGCGCTGCAATTGCCCGGGGCCACCAGGCGCGCCACCTTGGGATCATGGTGCTGGGCGTCGTACCAGGGCACGTAGTATTGCGGCATCTCCTCGAAGGCGTTGAGGATGATGACATCGCCCAAATCCGCGTGCACGCCGCGCGCGGCCAGGCCCGCGGAGATGCCCTGAAGCTCCTCGACGTACTGGCGCGGAATATGGGGCAGCATTACATGCGTGGCGGCGTGGTGCAGCCAGGCCCAGCTCTTCTTCGTCTCCCGCGGCATGGTGACGTGAAAGCCGCGCAGCACACGGGCAATTTCCGGCGCCAGCCAGTAGCCGTTCTGGTAACCCAACTGCCGGGGCGACCCCTGCAAATGCACATAGATCCAGCCGTGCCGGACCGGCCGGCGGAAGGAACCCGCCAGCAGGCGGCGATTGCCCGGGGGCAGCGTTTGGGGCGCGGGCGCGGCGGCCCAAGCGGCACAGGCTGCCAGGGACAGAGCCAGGACGGCAATGGCGCCGGCACGAAGGCCGGCAACAAGATGGCGCATCGTTCCTCCTTGGGAACTAAACGCGCCAGTTTACCGCAAATGGCCGCCGCAGCTCTAAAATCCGCGCTTTCTTCCCCGGGGCCCGCGGCCGCGCACTTGGCGTCAAGCCGCTCGCTGGACCGCTTCCCCCGCTCCCAGCCGGGCCATTGCGGCGCGATAGCCGGCGAGGGTGCCGACATCCCAATACTCCGTGCCGGCGCGATCCGCCGTCACCCGCCCCCCGGCGGCGATCCAAGCGTTCAAGAGATGGCCCAAGAACTGGTCCCGCCGCCCCGGCTGCTGCCACAAGCGGTGCAGCGCGAGCAGTCCGGCGGCGGGCATGGCCACCGCTCCCCAGACGCGCCGGTCGCTGGGACCTGGGGATTTCACCTCGACCCGCTCCACGATTTCCGGTCCTTGCCAGGCGACCGCGTCGAAATGCTCCGGGGCGGCGACGGGAAACGTGACCAAATGCACGCGATCCCGCGGGGCCGCCGCCAACGCGTCCTCGGGAAACCAGATGGTATCCGGCAGGCCGATCAACACCGGCTCCTCGGCTTGCAGGAACGGCAGGGCGCGAAACAGGGCATCGCATAACCCCAATGGCGCCGGCTGGATGGCGTAGGCAATGGCCATGCCCGCATAGCCCGCGCCGAAATAGCGGATGAGGTCGGTTTTGCCGGGGGCAACGACCATCAGCACCCGATCCGCCCCAGCCCGCGCCATACGCGCCAACAGGTATTCCGCCACCGCGCGGGGGCGGTCCACCCCGTCGGCGTCGCGCCAGACGCCCACGGGCAACAGTTCCTTGGAGCCCCCCAGCGGTTGCAGCCGGGTTGCCGCCCCCGCCGCCGGCACAATCCCCAACACACCAGTCCAGATGCTGTTGACAGGGGATGTGGTTTTTTATTGCAAAGCCGTAGCCATAAGGCTACATAGTGAAAGGGTACGCTGGCCTTGTCATGCCCGCTCTCAGTCCCGCCACGCCGCCCATCGCCCTAACGATCGCCGGCTTTGACCCCACCAGTGGCGCCGGTGTTTCGGCCGACCTGAAGACCTTCGCCGCCAATCATTGTTATGGCGTCGCGGCCATCACCGCGCTGACGGTGCAGAACACGCGGGCCACGCGGCGCTATGAGGCCGTTGCGGCCGGCGTGCTGGCGGAACAACTCGACTTTCTCCTCGCCGACATCACGCCGGCGGCGGTCAAAATCGGCATGTTGGCCAATGCGGACATTGTCGCGGTCGCCGCGGCCGCGCTGCGCCCGCTCTCCGCCGCCATGGTCTTGGATCCGGTCCTGCGGGCCAGCAGCGGCGCCGAACTGCTCGATAAGGCGGGCCGCAAAGCCCTGCTGCGGGAACTGCTGCCTCTGGCCACGGTCCTCACGCCCAATCTGGACGAAGCCGCCATTCTGACCGGCCGCCCCGTGACCAATGAGGCGCAAATGGCCGACGCGGCGCGCGCCCTGCGCGATCAAGGCGCCCGCGCCGTCGTGGTCACCGGCGGCCATCTCGAACGCCCCGTGGATATTCTCGTCAGCGACGGCGCCCCCATTCCGATCGGCGGCGACCGGGTGCGAACGGTCCATACCCATGGAACCGGCTGCACGTTTTCCGCCGCCGTGGCGGCGAATTTGGCGCAGGGAAAGGCGCTGACCGACGCGGTGGTCCAAGCCAAAGCCTATGTCTGCGCCGCGCTGCGCGCCGCCTATCCCGTGGGCGGGGGCATTGGCCCGCTGCATCATCTGTTCCGTTTGCAGGAACCGCTGCGGCCCAAAAACATCGATCCCGCGCCGATTCCGGAGTACACCACTCGCTAGGCGGCACGGCGCCCCAGTGCAGGGGCCCAACGGCGCGCCCCAACGCTCCGCCCCGCGGCGGCGGCTAGGCCAGCAGTTCCCGTAAGCGGTGGAGAGGCAGGCCCATGACGTTGGAGTAACTGCCTTCAATGCGGGGAATATACTGGGCCGCCGGGCCCTGGATTCCATAGGCGCCCGCCTTGTCCAGTGGCTCGCCGCTGGACACGTAGGCGGCGATTTCGGCGGCCGAAAGGGGCGCAAACCACACCCGCGTCATCTCCGCGGCTTCGGCCGCTGCCAGGCCCGGACGCAGCACGCACAACCCGGTCCAAACCTCATGCATTTGGCCGGAAAGGCGCTCCAGCATGGCCGCCGCCTCGGCCGCGTCCGCCGGCTTGTTGAGGATTTCGCCCGCCAAAACCACCACCGTATCCGCGCCCAAGATGGGCGCGGAGCCCCGCGCTTGCATCTGCGCCATCGCCGCCGCAACCGCCTCGGCCTTGGTCCGCGCCAGCCGCCGCACCAACTCGGGCGCTGCCTCGCCCGGCCGGGGAGCCTCATCCACGTTGGCGGGCCATACCCGCACGGCATGGCCAATCTGCTGCAACAGTTGCCGTCGCCGCGGCGAGGCGCTAGCTAAGATCCATTCCATGAAAACGTGAATTCCAGGGCTGGGCGGCTGGCCCACAGCCGCGGCGCCGCTGCCCATGCCCGCGAACGGCGGCGCATCAGCGGAGCGCGCGCTTCCCCGCCGACCAGACGCCGAGTATGGCATAGGCGAACGGCCAGCGGGCGGAGAAGGGCCGCCTGCGGCTCCCTTTAGGAGCGCCGACGGCACTGCCCGGAAGCCGCCGGCCGGCGGGCGAGGACCCCGGGCGGCCTGGCCCCAGGCCGCCGGTTCGGTACAATGAATCTGCCGCGATTCCCGCCCACTTCGGTGCCTTGAATGACTCTGGCCAGTCTGCTCGCATTCGCCCCCAGCGGCTTCTGGCAATATGTCCAGCAGCAATGGCTGAACACGACGTTCACCGTGGGCGCTTCGGGCGGGCCGTTGTATCAGCCCAATGCCTTTGATCTTTCCCTGCTGATCCCTTATTTCACCGTCCTGACCATTCTGGCGTTCTACGGCTGCCACCGCTACGCGCTGGTTTTTTTCTACTACAAGAACCGGGGCCGCCGCGCCAAGGAGCCGGCGGCGCGTTTCACCGAGTTGCCGCGGGTCACGGTGCAGTTGCCGATCTATAACGAACAATTCGTCGTCGCCCGCCTGGTCGAGGCGGTCTGCCGTTTGGATTATCCCCGTGACCGGCTGGAAATCCAGCTGCTCGACGACTCCACCGACGAAACCACGGCGGTCGCCCAGGCGGTGGTGGAGCGCTACGCGGCGCAGGGATTGCCCATCGTCTTTCTGCACCGCGACAACCGCGCGGGCTTCAAGGCGGGGGCGCTGCAAGCCGGCATGGAAGCCGCCCATGGCGAGTTCATCGCCATCTTCGACGCGGATTTCGTTCCGCCGCCCGATTTCCTGCGGCGCACGATGGATTTCTTCACCGACCCCAAGTTGGCCATGGTGCAAACCCGCTGGGGGTATATCAACCGGGATTATTCCTGGCTGACGCGGATTGAAGCCATCCTGCTGGATGGGCATTTCGTCCTCGAACATGGCGCCCGCTACCGCACCGGCCTGTTTTTCAACTTCAACGGCACCGCGGGCGTGTGGCGGCGCGCCGCCATCGAGTCCGCCGGCGGCTGGCAGCACGACACCCTGACCGAAGACACCGACCTCTCCTACCGCGCCCAACTCGCCGGCTGGAAGTTCCTGTATCTTCCCGAGGTGGAATGTCCCTCGGAGTTGCCGGCCGAGATGAACGCCTTCAAGGTGCAGCAGGCGCGCTGGGCCAAGGGCCTGATTCAAACCTCGCGCAAGATTCTGCCCCGGCTGCTGCGCCGCAAGGACGTCAGCCGGCACCAAAAAATCGAAGCTTGGTGCCACCTCACGGCCAACATCTCCTATCCGCTGATGATCGCCCTCTGCGCCCTGGTGCTGCCGGCGATGATCGTCCGCTTCTATCAGGGCTGGTTCCAAATGCTGTACATTGACCTGCCCTTGTTTATCGCCGCCAGTTTTTCCATCTCTTCGTTCTATTTGGCGGCGCAGCGCGAGTTGTACCCGAAATCCTGGTGGAAGACCGTGCTCATCATGCCCGTGGTCATGGGCGTGGGCATCGGCCTGGCCGTCACCAACAGCCGGGCGGTGCTGGAAGCGCTGCTGGGCATCAAGAGTTCCTTCCGCCGCACGCCGAAGTTCGGATTGCAGGCGCGCGG
>JAKAUF010000172.1 GCA_021827785.1 Acidobacteriota bacterium
GCATGTTGCGCGGCGCCGGGCATGGCGGCAGCGGCCGTATTTTCGTCACCCCGAATGCCGTCAGCTTCAGCGCCACCGATCCCACCAGCCAGCCGCTGGTGCCCGGCTCGGCAGCGGTCGCGGTCCGCCTCATGATCTTCCGTCCCGCCCCCAGCACCAACTGGACCCTCAGCCTGGCGGCCAATGCCGCAAATTTCACCGGCGGACCGACCGCCATTCCCGTCAGCGCCATCACCTGGACCAGCACCGGCACCGTCGCCGGCAACAACGGAACCATCACCACTCCCAACGGCTCGACCGCCCTCTCCGTCACCGCCGCCACCACGGCCAGCGGCACCGAGGGCACGGGCTTTTTATTCTCCGCCAACGTCACGTGCAACCTCGTGTTTCACGATTCCTGGAACTATGCGCCTGGAACTTATTCACAAACGGTCACTTTCACCCTGGCCACGCCCTAGCCGCCCGCGCCGCTCCGGCGGTCCCGCGCTGCGGGCGGCGGCGCTGATCGCGCTGGGCCTCGGCGCCTGCGCTCCGCTGGCGCGGGCGCAGGCGGTGCAATTGGGCGTGGACCCGTTGCGCATGGCCTACCACCTGGCCCCCGGCGGCTCCCTCACCGATGCCGCCCACGTCTCCAACTTGGGCACGCTTCCCGTGCCGATGACGGCGCGGATCAGCGATTGGAGCCTCTCGCCGCGCGGCACCCCGATATTTCCCATGCGCGGTGATGCAGCGGCCGGCGCCGGCTGCGCCGCTTGGCTGCACATCAACCCCGCCGAGTTCGTTGTCGGGCCGGGGCAAACCGAAACCATCCGCTACACCATTCAGGTGCCCGCCGGCACGCCGGCGCAGGGCTGCAACACCTCCATCTTGTTCACCAGCGCCCCATTGCGGCGCCCGGGCTCGCAAAGCCAAATCTTCACCCGCGTGCGCATGGCCTCCATTCTGTACATCACCGTCGGTCATCCCCGGGTGGCGGGGCGGCTGGCCGACATTTCCTTGGCGCCGCCCGCCAGCCCCGGCCATCCTTGGCAACTGCACCTGCTGATCGCCAACACCGGCACGACATTTTTCCGCGCCAGCGGCGCCACGGAACTCGTCAGCGCTGGCGGCCAAACGGTCGCCTCCTTTCCCATCGGCAGCCAAGTCGTGCTGCCGGCGACGACGCGTCTGCTGCGTTTCCCGCTCAAATCCGCGCCCGGCCCCGGCGCCTATCAGCTCCGCGCCCGCGTCGAGATGGGGCTGCCAGCGATTCAGCAAATCGAGAAGAACGTGGTGATCGGCCCGGTTGCAACCGGCAAAGCCGCCGCCGCCGCATCCGCCGCATCCCCCGAAGGCCCCCCGCATGGAGCCACGCAATAGCCAACCCGCGCGCCGGTCGCTCCCGCCGCTCGGCCCTGCGCCGCGGCAGCCCGCCCCCGCCCGGCGGCTCGTCCGGTTATTCCCCGGCTGGCCCGCGCGGCTGGCGGTGGTATCGCGGCGCTGGCTCGCCGCGGCGGCCGTGCTGCTGTTGTTGGCCGGAGCCGCGCATGCGCAGCAGCCCAACGCGGGAGAAGTCGTGGTCGGCACCGAAGTCCTCAGCCAAAGCGGTAACGCCTTGGCCGGCACGCCCGGCGTCGGCCCGACCCAAGTCGGCTGGCTGGCCAATTTTCAGCAGAGCTTCGGCTCCGACGGCCTGCTTACCCTCTCCTTCGACTCCGCCACCGACGGATCCACCTGGCAAAACGGCAATAACCTGGCGGCCTGGCGCAACCTCCCTTTCGCCGGCGGCCGCTGGTTCTTGCGCGCCGGCACGCTGAACTTCGCCACCGATCGCATGCCGCTGCACTTCGGCAGCCTCTATTCTCCGGACGTCTATCTTTCCGGCGGCGCCGCCGAATATCGCTTCGCCGGCCTGCGCCTCACGGCCTTCGCCGGCCGCGAACTCATCCAAGAGGGCCCCTATCTGCCCTTCTTCACCTCCTCGCCCAGCGAGCTGAGCGGCGCGCAATTGTTATGGACCGGCCACGGCCCGCTGACGCTGGAGGCGCGGTACTTCCGCACCCGCAGCCTCGGCGCACCCAGCCTTCTGGCCCCGGTGCTGGGCCAACCGCCCGCCAGCGCCGACAACTTCTACCTGGACGGCGATTACCGTTTGGGCAAACACGCCGACTGGCTGGGCGAAGTCTCCCTTTCCCGCGCACGGCAGACCGCCGCGTTCGGCGCCAAGTCCCAGGACGATCTCTCCTACTACTTTGGTCCCATCGTCAGCCGGCCCAAATTCGACATTCAGGCCTACGCCCTGCGCGAAGGCGCGGATTATCTGCCCTTGGCCAATGTCATCAGCGGCGATCGCAGCGGCGCCTACGCCAGCATAGACCTCCATCCCAGCACCCTTTGGAGCCTTTCCACCTCGCTGGCGGATTATCACGCCGGCGGCCTCGGCACCTCGGCCTTCGCCAACTCCGACGCCTTCACCACCAGCGGCGCGGTCAGCATCAATCCCGGCGACGGCTACAGTCTGCTGGCCAGCGCCACCCGGGGGCAAATCTCTCCCGTGAGCGGCGCGCAGGGCCCCAGCCTGGGTCTGACCACGGCGCAACTCCAGGCGGGGCACTCCTACGGCGACAACCGCACGTATTTGCGCTATCAAGATTGGGTCTCGACTTCGACGCAGCCCAGCGGCAACTCCACGGTGCACACCGAGGAGATCGAACAGGACCGCATGCTCGGCGGCGACAGCATCTCCGCCATCGTCGGCTTGCAGCAGACCGCCGGCGGCGCCACCACCTTGAACGGCCAGATCGGCGGCAATTTGCAGTTCGGCCAATGGTTCACGCTCTCCGGCTCGGCGCAGTTGGGCAAGGATCTGCGGGACCAAACCGCGCTCTCGCTACAGACCTACCGCACCATCATGCTGCTCGCCACCGTGCATCTGCCTTGGCAGTTCGCGCTCAGCGGAGAGTGGATTCACAATTCGTCGGTCAGCCAGCTCAATCCCGCGCGGGTCCTGGTTGGTCTGGGCGCCGGGCCGGTGCCGCTGCTGCCCGCGCTCTCGCAGCAAACGCTGTTCATCCGTCTCACCAAAACCATCCATTGGGGCCACGGCGTGCCGATGCTCGCCGGCCTGCCGGAAAGCGACGCCGACCGTTTGGTCCCGACCTACACCACGGTCAGCGGCATCGTCTTCAATGACCGCGCCGGCACCGGCCGCTGGACGGCCGGCGACCGCGGCGTGCCCGGCGTCGAGGTCAGCTTGAGCGGCCGTACCGCGGTCACCAACGCCAAGGGACGGTTCGAGTTTCCCGCCGTGCGGGCGGGGCAATATTTGCTCGGGCTGGACATGAACCATCTCCCCGCGGCATATAGCGCCCCGCAGGCCCGGCCGCGGCTCATCGAGGTGGGAGCCGAGGCCCCGCGGGTCAGCATTCCCGTGCAGGTCGTCGGCTCGGTGAGCGGCGCCGTGCGCGCCAACGGCAAACCGCTGGCGGGACTGGAACTGCGCCTGCGCCGCGCCGGACAGCCGGCCGGCGCCGGCCTCTATGCCTTCACCGACGCGAACGGGCGGTTTTCCTTCCAGGACGTCCTGCCCGGCGAATACCGCGCCATCGTGGATCTCGATTCCGCGCCCGCGGGCGCGCGGCTGGCGGCGCCCGTTCCTCCGGTCGTGGTCACCAGCGGCGGCGCCGTTCATGGTTTGACCCTGCGCCTCGCGGTTCCCGTGAACCATCAGGCGGTGCAGACGACGGTCGAAGCGGCGGAAACCATCGGCGGCTTTCCTCCCCCGCCCGCGCCGGCAACTCCGGCGCGCACACACGCCGCGGCGACGCCCACGGCGGCGAAACCAACGCCGCGGACGAACGCGCGGCCGGTATCGCTCGCCGCCAGCTTCCGCCGCCACGTGGCCGACATCTTTTTCGCCTTCAATCGCTCCAGCTTGGACGCCGCCGCCCGCCGTACACTGCGCCGCGACGCCATCTGGCTGCGGGCGCATCCCGCTGTGCCGGTCCTGGTCGCCGGCTACTGCGACACCCGCGGCAGCGCCCGCGGCAACCAGATCGTGGGCCAGCGCCGCGCCGACGCCGCCCGGGATTTCCTCATCCGCCTGGGCGTCGCCGCCGGCCGCATCCGCGCCGCCGGCCACGGCAAGACCCGGCAGTTCTGCGCGGCCACTACACCGTCCTGCTGGCGGTCCAATCGCCGCGACCACTTCGTCATCGCCGCCGGCCGCCCCTAGCAAGCGGAGCGGGCGGGGCGATCAGAGCCGCACTGCCGCCCGGAGGGCGACGCTATGCAGGGCAGGAGCCCAACCCCACGCGCGGCGGCGCGCATGTGGGGTATGCCTCTGGAATGCGTGCGCCCGCGCCTGGCGCGGCCGAGCACGAAACAGGCTTCCGCCCGTGTGCGGCGGGCTTCAGCTCGCCGGCGCGCGCTCGCAAGGCCACCCGGCAATGCGCCCGGCTATATCGTTTGCCGCTTCGGCCGCGCCGCGCGCTTGCCGCCTTCCGCCGTAGGGGCCGGTTCCTGCGCCTCCGTCCGGAACGCCAGTTCGCCGTTCGCGCCCGCTTCCGCCTCGACCACGCTGCCCGGCCGGACGTCGCCCTTCAGCAGCGCCGATGCCAAGGGATTTTGCACCAGCCGCTGCAATGCCCGCTTCAGCGGCCGCGCTCCGTATTCCGGGTCGTAGCCTTGCGCCAGAATCAGCTCCCGCGCCGACGGCGCCAGCACCAACTGAATGTCCCGCGCCGCCAGCAGCCCGCGCAGGTGCTCCAGTTGCAGGTCAATGATCACCTCGATCTGCTCCCGGCCCAGCGGATGGAAGATGACGATGTCGTCAATCCGGTTCAAGAACTCGGGCCGGAAATGGCTGCGCAGCATCTCCTGCAAGCGCCGCCGCAGCTCCGCCTCGGCGGCGGCGTTGGCGAAATCGCCGCCGCGGATCGCCTGGCTGCCCAGGTTGGAGGTCATGATCACCACGGTGTTGCGGAAGTCCACCGTCCGCCCCTGCCCGTCGGTCAGCCGGCCATCGTCGAGCACCTGCAACAGGACATGGAACACGTCCGCGTGCGCCTTCTCGACCTCGTCCAGCAACACCACGGAATACGGCCGCCGCCGCACCCGCTCCGTCAGCTGCCCGCCCTCCTCATAGCCGACGTATCCCGGCGGCGCGCCGATCAGCCGGGCGACCGAATGCTTCTCCATGTATTCGCTCATGTCCAGCCGGATCATGGCGTGCTCGTCGTCGAACAAGAACTCCGCCAGCGCCCGCGCCAGCTCCGTTTTGCCCACGCCGGTGGGGCCGAGAAACAGAAACGAGCCGATTGGGCGGCGCGGATCGCCCAGCCCGGCGCGGGAGCGGCGAATCGCGTCGCTCACGCTGGAAACGGCGGCGTTCTGGCCGACCACGCGATGATGCAGGCGCTCCTCCATCGCCACCAGCTTTTGCGTCTCGCCCTCCAGCATCTTGCTCACCGGAATGCCGGTCCATTTGGCCACCACCCGGGCGATATCCTCTTCGCCCACTTCCTCCCGCAGCAGCCGTTCCCCGCTCTCCGCCGCTTCCAGCGCCTGCTGCGCCGCGGCCAAGTCCCGCTCCAACTGCACGCGGCGCCCATAGCGCAGCTCCGCCGCGCGGCTCAGGTCCCCGGACCGCTCCGCCTGTTCCTCCTCGCCTTGCAGCGTGTCCAACTGCCGCTTCACCTCCCGCACCCGCTGGATCCGGCTCTTCTCCTCCGTCCAGCGCGCGGTCAGCGCGGCGGCGCGCTCCCGCAGGTTGGCGATCTCCTCCTCGATCTGCTGCCGCCGGGCCACCCCGCCGGGATCTTTCTCCTTGGCCAGCGCCTGCCGCTCGATCTCCAGCTGCGTCAGCCGCCGCTCCAGCGCCTCGATCTCCGCCGGGCGCGAATCCAGCTGCATGCGCAGCGCCGCCGCCGCCTCGTCCACCAGATCAATCGCCTTGTCGGGCAGAAACCGGTCCGCGATGTAGCGGTGCGACAGCCGCACCGCCGCCACCAGCGCCGCATCCTGAATGCGCACGCCATGATGAATCTCGTAGCGTTCCTTCAAGCCGCGCAGAATCGCCAAGGCGTCCTCCACCGTCGGCTCGCCCACAAACACCGGCTGGAAGCGCCGCTCCAGCGCCGCGTCCTTCTCGATGTGTTTCTTGTATTCGTTCAGCGTGGTGGCGCCGATGGCCCGCAGCTCGCCCCGCGCCAGCGCCGGCTTCAGCATGTTGGAGGCGTCCATCGAACCTTCCGCCGCGCCCGCCCCCACCAGCGTGTGCAGCTCGTCAATGAACAGAATGATCTGCCCGCCGGAGTCCTCGATCTCCTTCAGCACCGCCTTCAGCCGGTCTTCGAACTCGCCGCGGTATTTCGCTCCGGCGATCAGCGCCCCCAGGTCCAGCGCCACCACCCGCTTCGACCGCAGCGCCTCCGGCACGTCGCCGGCCACGATGCGCCGCGCCAGCCCTTCCACGATGGCGGTCTTCCCTACGCCCGGCTCGCCGATCAGCACCGGGTTGTTCTTGGTGCGCCGTGATAGCACCTGCACCACGCGCCGAATCTCCTCGTCGCGGCCGATCACCGGATCCAGCTTGTTCTGCCGCGCCGCCTCGGTCAGGTCGCGCGCGTACCGTTGCAGCGCCTGGAACTTCCCCTCGGGGTTGGGATCGGTGATGCGCTGGCTGCCGCGAATCGCCATCAGCGCCTGCAACACCCGGTCCGCCGTCACCCCATGCCGCGCCAGCACCTCCGCCGCCGCATCCCGCCCCAGCGACAGCATGCCCAGCAAAAGATGCTCGGCGGAGACGTATTCGTCCTTGAACTTGTCCGCCTGGCGGAACGCATCCTCCAGCGCCTGCCCCAGCGCCGGGCTCAGCCCCCGCTCCACGCTGGCGCCCTGCACCTGCGGCCGCCGCGCCAGCTCTTTTTCCGCATCGGCGGTGATGGCGCGGACATCGGCGCCCAGACGCGCTAGCAGCGGCAGCACCACTCCTTCCCGGTCGGCCAGCAGCGCCAGCAGCAGATGCAGCGGCTCGATCGCCGCTTGCCCGTGTTCGGCGGCCAGCGACCGCGCCGCCTCCAGGGCTTCCTGCGATTTCACGGTGAGTTTGTCAAATCGAATCGGCACTATGCGTTCGCGCCCCGCGCCGGCGGAGCGTGCCTCCCTGCCATGAGTCTAGGGCCTAGCGGGAACGCCTGCATCGCTTGCCTCCCGGCGCGGCAAGGAAATGCGCTGCCCGCAAATAAAAGGGCGGCGGCAGGTGGCTGCCTGCCGCCGCCCGCGCGCCACCGGCGCGCTGAAATGAATGGAGTGACCATAACCGGCCGGGCCGTTCTCGTCCCGGCATTGGCGCCCGTGCGGCAAACATGGCTTCGCCGGGCGCCGGGCGCCGCGTTCAGGCGCTGGCTTTCACTTCGATGCGCCGCGGCTTGGTTTCCTCGCGTTGCGGCAAAGTAACGCGCAGCACGCCGGCTTCCAGCTTCGCCGAGATCGCGTCCTTGTTCACCGATTCCGGCAGCGCGAAGGTGCGGCTGAACGTCCCGAAGCTGGGCTCGACTCGGCGGTAGCTGTCCAGCGCCGCGGAAGGCTTGCGTTCGCCGCGGATCGTCAGCTGGTTCTGCTCCAACTGCAATTCGATGTCTTGCTGCTGCACGCCGGGCACATCCAACTCCAGCGTGAACTCGTGCTCGCCTTCGTGAATCGCGGTGCGCGGCGTCCATTCCATCGTCGCCGTCTCGGGCCGGAGGCGCGGAGCAAACAATCCATCCAGAGCGGTAAAGGGAAAATCCAGGTTGAGCAACGTGGTCATGGTGGTTCCTCCAACTTAGAATCTGACTACACTCAAATAATAAAAACATGACTGTTATGCTGTCAAGTATTTTTGCAAAAATTATTTCGGCTTGGCGGAACCCGGTCGGAATCCCGCCGGATGCATGGATAAGCCAATGAAAATCAAGCTATTTATGCAACGACAACCGAGATGCCTTTGCGCCCTCGGCCGTGCCGACGGTGGCAGCAGCCGGCTCAGGTCTTGATTCCGCCCAGGCGGGGGATGCCGCCCTAGGGCTACGCTCACCTCCGCTTGGCTCGGCCCATCCCGCCGGCGCGCCTACCACCCATGCCCGGCGCCCTGCCAGGCGCCGCCGGTAACTTCGCGCCGACGCTGAGCACCCGCGGCGACTCCACGCGCAGCCGCCGCGGCGCGCGCCGCCCTGCGCGGGCCGTCCGGAACTGGGCGGCTGCGCCCCGCGCCCTCCGGTGGTGCAAACTGAGGCAACAGCGTCCGGAGCCGAAACGTCCTGGCGCGCCCTCCGAGCCACCACCATGAACGAAGCCTTTCAACTCACTGGCGCGATCTTGGTCTTGATCGCCTTTTCGCTCAGCCAAACCGGGACCATGAAGCCGCACGCCTATTCCTATTTGCTGCTGAACTTCATCGGCAGCGCAATTCTCGCCGTCTCCGCCGTGGT
>JAKAUF010000270.1 GCA_021827785.1 Acidobacteriota bacterium
CTTGCACCCGCTGGCCGATTTATTGCGCCCGGTCGCCCGCCGGGCGATGAAAATGGACGGTGTGATGAGCCGGAATTTGGTGAACAATCGCATTCCGCCGGAGCGCCTGGCGGAAGTGGCGGCGCGCGAGGTGCCGGACTCCGGGCGCGCGGCGATGCAGATGGCGGTGGGCTTGGTGCGCGTGGATCCGCGGCGCGTCGCCAGCCCCTGCCTGGTGATTGGGGGCCTGGCCGACCGTCTGATCCCCCCGGCCGAGCAGCACCGCCTGGCGGCGTATTACAACGCCCGCGTGCGGCTGTTCGACCGGGCCCACATGCTGATCATTGAGCCCGAGTGGGAGGAAGTCGCCGCCTGCGCCTTGGATTGGATGGCGGAGATGGAAACCGCCGGCGAGCCCGTGGCGGGGCTGCAAACGCGCGCCGCGGCAGCGGAGTTTTAAGCCCCGGCGGCGCCGGTAAACCGCGCCTCCACCAGCGTGCAATCGTCATTGAACGGCACGCCGGCGCAGAACGCCCGCGCCGCCGCCACCACCGCTTCCGGCCCGGCGCCTTCCGCCGCCAGGCGCAGCAGCCGCTCCTCCCCGAAAAACTCGCCCGCGGCATTCGTCGCGTCGGGCACGCCGTCGCTGCTGGCCAAGATCCGGTCGCCGGGCGCTAATTGCAACCGCTGGCAGGCGAACTCGGCCGCCGGCAGCAAACCGACGGGCACGCAGGTCTCCAGCAGCGTCCGGCACTGGCCGTCGGCGCTGGTCAGCACCGGCGGCTGGTGGCCGCAGTTCAGGTATTCCAACGCGCCGTCGGGGGTGATGCGCAGCAGCAGCACCGTGGCGTATTTGTCGTCCACCGGCCGGGCCCGCAAAAACGCGTTCATGGTTTGGGCAATCGTGGTCAGCGGGGCGCCGGCCAGCAACTGCGCATGCGCAATCCCTTGCAACGATGAGGCCAGCAACGCCGCCGCCGGACCCTTGCCGCTGACGTCGGCCAGGATCACGGTGATGCCCTCCTGGCCGGCCATCGCGTGGTGCAGCACGTCGAAAAAGTCGCCGCCAATTTGCCGGCAGGCGACGCTGTGCCCGCAGACCTGAAGGTACGGCGCGCGGGGGATTTCGCCGGCCATCAAGCCTTGCTGAATCGCCGCCGCCAGCTCCAATTCCCGCTCCAGCCGCCGCGCTCTCTCCTCCGCTTCGACCAGGCGCACGTTGGTGACCAGGTTGGCCGCCTCGCTCGCCAGGGCCCGCAGCAGGTCTTGGCTGACCATGGAAAGTTGCGGCCGCGCCGCATGGCTGTCGAGATACAGCACGCCGATGGCGCGGGGCAGGTGCGAGCTGCTCGTCGTCGGGCCGATGGACTGCGCCGCCGTCAGCGCCGCCCGCAGCCGGGGATCGTGGAGCGGCAAACAGACGACCGTGCGCAAACCCTGGGTGACGATGCTTTGGCCCAATTCCATATCGGCGGTGGCGCCGGCTTCCAGCGGAGCGCCGGTCAGCACGAACTCCGCCGCCGATTCCATCGCTTCCCGCACGACGGAACGGGAGATGGTGGTTTCATCCGCCGGCGGCGCTCCGGGGGTGGAGCGCGCCGCCGCGACTTCCAGCCGTCCGTCGGCGCCGGGCAAAAACACCAGGCCGCGCTCGGCGCCGGTGAGGCGCAAGGCGCAGTCCAGCATCGCGGAGAGGACTTCGCCGACGATCCGCGCGGAGCGCAGCCGCCGCGCGAAGTCCAAGAACAGCCGCAACATTTCCAGCTCGCCGGTGCCCTCCGTCCGGTCCACCGCCCGCATTTGGGTCAGCAAGAGGGAGGCGTCGGGCGCGGGGTCGAAGACGATCCCCAGTCCGGGACAAGCCGGAAACTCGATGCGGTCGCCGGGGGTCAGGCGATGCCGCGCCGCCCGCTGGCCATTCACCGTGCTGCCGCCGGCCAAATCCAGCAGGTAATATCCATCCTCGTCGGCGCCGATCTGCGCATGGTCGCGGGAAATATGCGGATCGGCGATCACCAGGGGGTGCGTCGAACGCCGCCCGATGGTGAAGGGCACGGGATCCACCGCCAGGCGGCGTTCCTCGCCGCGACCGGAAACCACGACATAGACAGGACTGGCCATGGCGGTGCCGCGCCGATTATATCGTAGTGCCGCCTACGGAGATTCCCGGACCGCGGCGGCGCGCGGCCGCGGCATGGCCGGTGCCGCTACACTAAGGATTGCCATGGCCGAGACGGAAAGCCGCTATGAGCCGGTGATTGGGCTGGAGGTCCACGTTCAGCTCAATACCGCATCCAAGATCTTTTGTTCCTGCACCACCCGTTTCGGCGCTCCGCCCAACACCCAAACCTGCCCGGTTTGTCTGGGGCTGCCGGGCGCGCTGCCGGTGCTGAACCGGGCGGTGGTGGATAAGGCCATACGCGCGGCGCTAGGGCTGAACTGCACCGTGCGGGAGACCTCGATCTTCGCGCGCAAGAATTACTTCTACCCCGATCTGCCCAAGGGCTATCAAATCAGCCAATACGACCGCCCATTGGCCGAGCACGGCCATTTGGAGCTGGAAATGGAGGGCGCCGCGGCGCAACGCATCGGCATCACCCGCCTGCATGTGGAGGAAGACGCCGGCAAGAGCATGCACGAGGGCTTTCCCGATTCCCTGCATCGCTCCTACGTGGACCTGAACCGGGCCGGCGTGCCGCTGATCGAAATCGTCTCCGAGCCCGACCTGCGTTCCCCCGCCGAAGCGCATGAATACCTGACGCGGCTGAAGGAGATCATGCTGTACCTCGATGTCTCCGACTGCAACATGGAGGAGGGCAGCCTGCGCTGCGACGCTAACGTCAGCCTGCGGCCCCGCGGCCAGACCGCGTTCGGCGCCAAGGTGGAGATCAAAAACCTCAACTCCTTCCGCTTTCTCCAGCGCGCGTTGGAGCATGAAATCGAGCGCCAGGCGCAGGTGCTGGACTCCGGCGGCCGGGTGTTGCAGGAGACGCGCCTGTACAACTCCGCCGAAGGCGTGACCCGCGGCATGCGCTCCAAGGAAGAAGCGCACGATTACCGCTATTTTCCCGAGCCGGACCTGCCGCCGTTACGCGTTTCGGCCGCGTGGCGCGCGGAGATCGAGCGCCATCTTCCCGAACTGCCCAAGGCCCGCCGCGAGCGGCTGGTGGCGCAGTATGGCCTAACGCCCTACGACGCCGCGGTGCTGACCGCGCAGCCGGCGCTGGCGGCGTACTTCGAGCGCGCCGCCGCCGGCGCCGCGAACGCCAAGGGCATCGCCAACTGGGTGCTGGGCGATCTTTCCGCCTGGCTCAACGCCCATGGCGCGGCGGTCGAGAAGGCGCCGGTGCCGCCGGAGCAGATCGCCGCGCTGGTGGGGCTGATTGACGGCGGCGTCCTCTCCAGCAAAATGGCCAAGGACGTCTTCGCCCGCATGGCCGCCGCAGGCGAAGGCGCCGAGGCCGCCGTGGCCGCCCTGGGGCTGCGCCAAATCGGCGACGCCGGCGCGATCGAAGCGATTATCGCCGGCGTGCTGGAAGCCCATCCCAAGCAGCGGGAGCAATACCAAGCCGGCAAGACGGCGCTATTGGGGTTTTTCGTCGGCCAGGTGATGAAGGCTTCCCAGGGCCAGGCCAATCCCGGCATGGTCAACGACCTGCTGCGCAAGGCGCTGGAGGCGAAGTAGGAGCCCGGGCAGGAGCCGGCGCATAACCATGTTTGCCCGCCATCTTCGCGTGACTCTGGCCGAGCCCGGTGGCGGACCGGTGCGTCCGTGCCCCATCAAATATTTGGATAGTTTCGCCATGCGCGGATTCACCGGGGAGAGCCGATTCGACGAAACCCTGCCCGTCGCCGACGGACGCATGGAAGCCAGCCTGCGGGTCGAGCTGCCGGAACTGCGCACCGCGCTGGAGGATTGGTTCCGGCGGAAATCCTATCTGCGGCCGGGCGAGGTGGTGGAAATTGCCGAATCGCCCCGCTAACCCGCCGCCCGCCGGCTGGGCGCCGCGGCTGTTCTGGCTGTGCTCCAAGGTATTTGTCGCCGTCTACGGCCGCCTGCCCATCTTCGGCACGCTGCGCACCGCCGCCGCGGTTATCCACCAGGAGGACCGATATTTGATGGTGGAGCGCAGCGATGGCCGCGGCCTGGGCTTTCCCGGCGGCATCGCCATGCCCTGGGAAAGCGATCGCCGCGCCTTGGAGCGGGAGACGGACGAGGAGACGGGCCTGCGTGTCACCGCGGCGGAGTTCTGGTTTCGTTACCGCGTGCGCTGGCCCATTCCCTGCTGGATCGCCGTCTATCGCGCCACCGCCGAGGGCCAAACCCGCGACAGTTGGGAGGGCCGCGCGGTCTGGGTGGAAGCGGGAGAAATGCGCCGCCGCGTCTTCGACAGCCACGAGATGATCGCCCGCCGTTTGGATTGAGGCCGCACCGGAGCTAGCGCACCGCGTTGAGGGCGTTGGCCGCCCGCCGCAGCGCCTGGCGCAGATAGCGCAACTGCACATCGGCGTCGGTCCAGCGCTTTTCCGCCAATCGCTGCGTCACCCCGGGCAGCACCACCGGTGCATAGCCGCGGGTGATCTCCGGCGCGTAGATCAAATGCTGGTAATAGGGCCGGCCGGGCAGCCCTTGCGGCAACAGAAAATTCTGGTCGAAGTGCGCCAGCGCCTGGTTGAACCGCGCCAAGCGGCGGGGATCCTCCCTTCCCTGCGCCAGCGCCTGAGCCGAGCGGCGGGTGAAATGATCGGCCGCGGTTTCCAGCTGCACCGCCGCCGCCAGCGTCGGCTGCCAGGCCAGTTTTTGCGCCGGCGGCGCTTTGGCCGCGGCGCGGCGGGCGGTGATGGCGTTGGCGATCGCCACTGCGTAGGAGGGAATGGCCAGCGGCGCCAAGGGGGCGTCCGCCAATCGCATGGCGATCAGGCCCTTGATGTCGGTCTGTTCCTGGCCATAGTAAAAGTGCGGATCTTCCTCGGTGACGAAGTAATGAAAATCGTCATAGAGCGAGTGGTACACGCCGTATTTGCCCGTCATGGCGACATCGGCGGTGGCCAGGCCGACATGGTTAAGGAAGGGCTCGAAGTCGCTGCCTCCGCCCAACGGTCCGATCGGCGGCGCCGCCGGCGGCGGCCCCGTCAACCCCGCCCGCGTGCGGGCGTGTTGCAGCCAGGCCTGATACATCGTCATTCCCGGATGCAGCAGATCGGGCACCGCGGCGGTGACGGAGCGGATGAGCGGCCGCAGGGATGCGACCGCATCGGCGCGGAAGTTGGGGCCGTAGTCGCCTTCATCGCTGTTGATGTAGGCGACGGCATCGGCTTGCAGCGCGCGCAGATGCTGGCTGGAATAGTCGGTGGACCCGATCAGCGCGAACTCCTCGGCGTCCCAGGAGCACAAGCGAATGGTGCGGCGCGGCCGCCAGCCCTGGTGGTAGAGCCGCCCTAGAATGCGCGCGATCTCCAGTTGCACCATCGTCCCGCTGTTGGGATCCACTGCGCCGAAGGTCCAAGCATCACGGTGGTTGCCCAGCAAAACTTCCTGCGGCCCGGTGCCCGGGATGGTGCCGATCACGTCCCATATGGTCCGGTAGCGGTATTGCATCCGCAGGTGCATGTGAACCACCACCTGCGGGTCGCCGCCGATGTGGTAGGTGAAGGGCAGCCCCCCTTGCCAGCCGCGGGGCGCCGCCGGTCCGGTGAGCGCGCGCAAAATCGGTTCCGCCCCGGCGGCAGAGAGCGGCGCGGTGGGGGTTTGCGGCAGCCCCGCCTTCCAGGCGGCGCGCTCCGCCGCATCCGGCGGCTGTCCCGGGGCCAAGGGCGCGCCCAAGTAGTTGCCGTTCAGGATGGAGCCGCGCTGGATGCCCGTCGCCGGCCGGTAGGGACCATTGGGGTAGACGTTGCCGGCGTGGTAACCGTCGTCATTGGGATCGGAATAGATGAGGCAGCCCGCGGCGCCGTGCTGCTGGGCCAGTTCCGACTTGATGCCCCGGTAGGACCGCCCGTAGCGCACCAAAACGATCTTGCCCCGCACCGAGATCCCGTGCGCCTTCAGATAGGCGTAGTCCTTTTCCAAGCCGTAGTTGGCGTAGACCACCGGCGCGGTGACGTCGCCTGAGGGCGAGTAGGCGTTAAAGCCCACGACGGCGTTCTTCATTTCCGAGTAGCGGTCGCCGGGCACCGGCTGCTCATAGTTGGGCAACACGCGCGGCGTTGGCGCCACCAGGCGGATGCGCACCTCGAGCGGATAGGGCAGCAGCGCGGAGTAACGGATCACCTGGGTTTGCAGGCCGGCGCGCCGGAAGACGCCGGCGACATAATTCGCCGTGGCGTGATCGGCCGGCGTCCCGGCCACGTGCGGCTGCGCGGTCAGGCGCCGCAGCGTGGCGCGCATGCGGGCGCGATTGGGCAGCTGCTTGAACCGCGCTTCCCATTGCAGTTCCGTCGCGGCGCTCCGCGGCGTGAAGCCGATCAAGCCCCCGCCTTGCGGCGGCGGCGCAGCCGCCGCCGTTCGGGCGGCGATGGCCAGCCCGGAAACACCCAAGCCCAATAACGCCGCCATCACCGGCGCCCACCACCGGTTCCACTTGCCGAATTTCACGCTGGGTTCCTCCCTGCCGACCAGGAAATTGTACGTTACGCGCCGGCGTCTTCCGGCGCCGCCTCCGCCGCGGCAGCCAGTTCTTCCCACGCCGCCAGGCAAAGCTGCGACCAGGTTTCCAATCCTTCGCCGCCTGCGCGCCGCAGCTCGGCCAATGGGCGGAACCCCGCGGCGGCGATCTGCCGCTCCCGCGGGCGTACCGCGGGCGCGGCCAGATCCCATAGGTGAACCACGCCGACATGAACCTGCCCGACCGGGGTGGAATCGTCATTGAGCACGCCGCAGACGCGCCGCCGCCGCACCGGCGCGCCCAATTCCACCTCCTCCTCGAGTTCCCGTTGCACCGCCGCCGCGTAGGCCTCGCGGCCCGCCGCGCTGAACAATCCCTCATCGGCGGGATTGATGTGCCCCCCCAGGCCGATCGAGCCCAGAGCGCGCAACCGCGCTTCGCCGCCGCCGGCCCCGCGCTGGTAACAGAAAACCGCGGTGTTCGCGCCGCTCCCGCAGCGCAGAATGACGTAGGGAATGATCTGCTTCCAAGCCGGATCCGACTCCGCCTCGGCGCGCAAAATGAAGCGGGTGTTCGCCGGGTCGAGCAAGATCGGCAGCCACGGGCCGCCGCCGGGCGCGACGCCTTGCAGCCGCCGCGCGGAGAACAACGCCGCCGCCGGCGCCGCTAATACCCATTCCTTGCGCTGTCCCGAAGCCATCGCCCGATTCTACCCGCGCCGGCCCGCTCGAGGCGGGCGATGCGCCGCGCCGCCGCGGCCAACGGGCCGCACGGCGCGTGCAAGCGATTCGCCCCGCCCGCTCGAACCGGCTACACTGGGGCCTGAATCCCTATGGTTATCGGCTTAACCGGCGCCAACGGCTCGGGCAAAACCACGCTGGCGAACTACCTTCGCGATAAGGGCTTTTATTACCACTCGCTTTCGGATGAAATCCGCGCCGATCTGGAGGCGAACGGCGTCGCCCCGACGCGCCAAAACTTGATCGAAAAGGGCAATGACCTGCGCCGCCGCTTCGGGCCGGGCGTGCTGGCGGCGCGCACCGTGCAGCGCATCGAAAACGACCGCAACTACGTGGTGGATTCCATCCGCCACCCCAAGGAGATCGAGACGCTGCGCGGCCTGCCGCGCTTTTTTCTGCTGCACGTGGATGCGCCGATCGAACTGCGCTACCGGCGCGCCGTCGAACGCGGCGATCCCCGCACCCCGAAGAGCTTCGAGGAGTTTTCGGCGCTGGAACAGCGCGAGCGCGGCGGCGGCGGCGCCGCCGGGCAAGACCTGGACGCCTGCGCCGCGCTGGCCGACGCCACGGTGAGCAACGACGGCCCGGTCGAGCCCTTTCTGGCCCGCGCCGAACAGGTCATCCTTCCCTGGATGCGGGATGAGCCGCGGCCCGGCTGGGACGAGTACTTCATGCGCATTGCCCGCATCGTGGCCTTGCGCAGCAACTGCATCAAGCGCAAGGTCGCCGCGGTCATCGTCAAGGACCGGCGCATCATTTCCACCGGCTACAACGGCACGCCGCGGGGCATCACCAACTGCAACGAGGGCGGCTGCCCGCGCTGCAACGCCCTGGCCGCCAGCGGCACCCGCCTGGACGAGTGCCTCTGCTCTCACGGCGAGGAAAACGCCATCGTCCAGGCCGCGTACCATGGCATCTCCATCAAGGGCTCGACGCTCTACACCACCTTTTCCCCCTGCTTGCAGTGCACCAAGATGATCGTCAACGGCGGCATCGCGGACGTGGTCTACAACGCGGCCTATCCGATGGGCGATACCGCGCTGCGGGTGCTGAAGGAAGCCGGCATCCGTTATCAGCAGATTGAGCTGA
>JAKAUF010000375.1 GCA_021827785.1 Acidobacteriota bacterium
GACCGCAGGATGGAAGGAATGTGCGTGCATCGCGAACGAATCAGCATAGCGCCGGCTTGCGCCCGCCGCGGCGGAAATCGCGCCGAGAACTGACGACCGTCAATTTGCGCTGGTTTCCACCCCGATTTGGCCCGCAGATTCCCAACGCGGGATCCCGGCTCGTTTGCCGGCAGCGCCGCGGGGTCTTCCGCAGCGGCAATGAACTAGCTGCGACGATCCGCCCGTTCCTGGACGGGCACAGCTGCGACCCGCGCAGGCTCCTCTGGACCAAACTCGTCAACCAGATCCTCGCAAGGGTCGGCTGCTGCCGTCAACGAACGTCCGATTCACGGCACTGGGAGCCCGTGATCTGAAGAGCAGACTCGATGGCGTTCAGCCCCTGGTTGGCAGCGGCGCGAGCCTCAGCGCCAGCGGCAACGGACCTGCGCGCGCGGGAAATACCCAACTCCGCCAAATGCGCGGCGCGGTCCAGCCGCTGGCGCAGATCCCTTTCCAAGGCTTTACGGGCGGCTTGCACGCGCTCAGCAATGTCGCCTTCCACCCGCGCTGAGTTAACGGTGAGCAGTTCCACCAGGAAGTCCTGGGCCGAACGTTCAATGGGAGCGGACCAGCCCACTGCTGCGATGACAAAGTCTCGCAGCCAAAGGAGCGGCGAGGCCGGCGCGGCGATCCGTTCGATTCCATGGAACTGAAAGTGCGACCGTGCGGCGGCAAAGGCATCGGAATCAACATCCGGTGCTCCCGGAGGCGGCGCAGACAGGCGTTGCAGATGATCGTTGGCGCGGACGATTATGCGCTGCATGGCTTGGCCAAATTCGGCGTCCGTGGCCGCCTGGGCGGTAGCTAGCCAAGGGGTGACGGTGGCCTGGGCGATGGATTGCGCGGCGCGGTTCAAGTCGCGGCGGTAGCGTGTCCCGAGACTGCGGCGGGTGGGTCGCTGACTTTGGGCGCGCGCGTGGCCCTGCTTCGAGCCTCCGTCGTGGTGTTTGGCGTACGCATGCGAGAGTTGTTGGCGGGCTTGGGGTATCGCCGAGGCGAGGAAGGCGGCGCGCTCCGCAGCAAGCCGCGACAGCAACGGGGCGGTCTCGACCCCGAGACGCTCCGCCAGTTCGCGCGATAGGTCCGCCACGGCGGCGCGTTGGCGCGCCGCCGTGGCTGCGGCGCGAACGGCGGTGGCTTCGGGGCGAGCCAGTGCTTCCCGCTCGGCGGCGACGACGGCGAGGATGCCAGCCCGCAGGCGCGTGGCGGCGCGTTGCGCGGAGCGTACGGCGATGTCGCGGGAACGGCGGGCCAGGTCTTGGATGAAGGCCAGTAACTCGGGCCAATCGCGATCCGGTCCGGCGCCACGCAACCGCTGCAATGCACTGATCGCCAGCACCCGGGGCGGCGGTAGATGCAGGCGCTCGGCCACGGTCCGGCGGGCAAAGGCTGCCGCCTCCGCCAGCTCGCCGGGCTCAGCGCGGTCGGCCTTGTTGAGCACCAGCACCCAATCAGGAACCCGCGCGGCAACGGCGGCAATCATTTCCAATTCCTCGCCGGATAGAGGTGGGTCGAAGCCGGTAACGCACAGCGCGGCATCCACGCGCGGCAGAAAAGCGCGCGTAGCGGAGGCGCTTTCCTGACCGACCGAGCCGAGCCCCGGGGTATCCGCCAGGCAGAGCGCTCCGGCCAATAGGGGGCTGGGCACTTGCACTTCCACGCCCATGACGCCTTTGCGATTGCCAGGATTTTCCGCTTCGGTGACGATCGCCGCCAGCTCAGCAACCGGCCAAGGACGCCAGCCCGCGGCGGCGAAACGGACGCGGGCGGCAAGCTCCGCACCATAACGGAGCACGGTCGGCACGGCGGTGACGGGAATGACTCCGCTGGGAAGGATCTCCATGCCGACCAGCGCATTGAGCAACGTGGACTTACCCCGCTTGAATTGGCCCACGCATGCGAGGTAAAGAGCCCCCGTGGCGGCGCGGTCCGTCGCCTCCTCCGCCAAGACCTTCGCCTCGGCCAACCCGAGCTCCGCGGCCAGCGCGCCCCATTCCCGCAATTGGCGGCCCACATCCGGCGCGGAAGATGCGATCGGCGGGGTGCCCATGACTCAGTCCCGTGCCGCGTGCCAAGGGGCGGCGCCGAGGCGGTGGTCAATGTAGAGGGGAGAGAACAAAATATGGCCTCGGGAGTGGTAGCGCGGCTCCGCCGCCAACGACCACAAATGGCGCAGCACGCCGGGATTGCCGCCGGCGGCAGCCACTGCTTGCCGCCGGAAGGTCTCTAGATTGATCGCGTCCAGCGGTTCCTCCCGCTGCAACCAAGCGGCCATAGCCTCGGCGTCCCTGGGAGCAAGGGGGCCAAGTTGCAGCCGGTCATCGCGGTCGGGGAAACAAGCGTACAGCCCGCCCAGGTCTTCCATATGGGCCGAGCGCGACAGGACAACTAGCGATGTATCTGTGAGGCGGCAGAGATCCTGAATCGCGGCGGCGAAAACCATCGAAGGGCGGCGCAGGTGGTCCAAAACAATGACATGCCGTCCCGACTGCGTCATTAGGGCGGACCGCACGCGCCCGCGCAGGGCGCTGGCCGAACCGCCGCCGCGCGCCCGCAAGCGGCCCCCGAGTGCGGCAAAAACCGCATCCCGGCTCGGCGCCTGGGGGCAATATAAGGCGCCGGGAAACTCCGGCAGCACGGTGCGCAGCAAATGCGTTTTGCCCATGCCGGAGGCGCCGAATAGCAGCATCCAGCGGCGTTCCCGCAGCCGCTGGCGCAGGTCCGCAAGCTCCTGGTCGCGGCCGAAAACAACGCCATTCATCGCAACCCTCATGCCGTTGGCGTCCCCGCTTCCTCGCCCCCGCGCCCCATGGATCTAGTTCGCTGGCAGGGCGCCCAAAGCCATCAGGTCCCGCTCCACGGCGCCGCGCTCCTCGGCCGCGGCGGGGGCGCGGACCAACTGCTGGGCTTGGGCACGGAGAGGATCGGCGATGGCGTTGAAGTCGGCTTCCATGCGTGCCGCGACGCGATCCGACCACGCAGCCAACAGATGGGCATAGGCGTCCAATCGGCGCGCCAGCGCAGGTTCGTCTCGCCGCCGCCATTGCGCCAGCAGGCGCGCAGTCGCCAGCCCCGGGCCGAGCCAGCGTGGAGGCAAGGCCACGGTAGCGGCGAAGAGGGTGGAATCGAGCTCCGCCAGCGGCATTTCCCGCAGCAATTCCTCGGAGGGCGCGAACTCCGCAACCAGGCCGCCGGGCGAGCCTGCTTCCGGTGCGGCGCCGCCGGGTTCGCCGGAAGACAGCCTTTCCGCCACCGCCGCCAAATCGCGCCCCAGCCGGCGCGCCAACTCCCGCCAAGCCGCAGCGATCGCCAGGGCCCGCCGCTGGAGCGCCTCCGCCAGCGCTGCGCGCGCGGCCGCGGCGGGATCGGTGGGCTCTCCGCAGGCAAAGTGGGAATCGCTGCCGGTGCTGGGGGCTGGACAGGCCCCGGCGCGCGTAATTCGGACGCGCAGGAACGCCTTGGCCGCGGCGGCCAGCAGTTCTGGCGCGGCGGCTTGCAGCGCCAGCGCCGCTGCCCGCGCCTGCTGGGTTATCGGCTCGATGGCGGCTGCGGCATGGCGGAGTTCAACCTCCGCCTGCCGCACCGCCGCCGCAATGGGCGCGCCGCCTCCGGCGATTCTGCGCCGCAAGCGCCCGCGCAGCGCCGCCTCCACCGCCTGCCGCAGGGCGCCGATTTTGCGCTGGAGCGATGCCTGCCGGAGTGGCTGGCGCTGCGCATACAAGGGGGCGATATGGAAGCTGAACCACGCGTCCAGCAACTGGCGATGGCCCGGGGCGCTGCTCACCGGCGCCACCGACCAATCCGCGCCGGCGACCGCTCCGATCTCCTGCCGTAAGCGGTCGGCGATATAGGCCGCCAGCCGTTCCCGGTCGTCCGGCGCGATCAGATCGGCCTTGCTCAGCACCACGGCCGGGGGAATGCCGGCTTCCAACAGCCGCCGCGCCAGGCTGAGGTCGTCCGGGGTGAGGGTCGAGGCGGCGTCCACCAGCATCACGCCGAGATCGCAGCGGGGCAGATACGCCAGCGTCTCGGCGCCGCCCTGCAACGCCAGGGATCCCAGCCCCGGGGTATCCACGAAGGAAATGCCGCCGCGCAGCCGCTCGGCGGGCAGCTCCACCAGCACCCGGGTGACGTGCAAGCGGTTGCCGGGATTACGGGTTTCGGAGATGAACTCCGCCAAATCGCCGATGGCGTGGCTTTCCGGAGGCCGGTCCGCACGCCACACGTGCACCACCGGCGCGTCGCCGTAGGTAATGCGGGCGGGCACGGCGGTAATGGGGGTGACGCCGACCGGCAGAACGTCAGCGCCGAGGATCGCGTTCAACAAGGAGGACTTGCCGGAACTCACGCGGCCGAACAGGGCGATTTCAAAGCGCTCATCCTCCCAGCGGTCGAGGATGGCGCCCAACGCCGGCCGCAGCTCGACCAGGCCGCGCTGGGCGATGATCCGCTCCAATGGCTGCAATTGGCTCACGTCCCGCCCCGCCTCCGCCAAGCGCTGCAAGCGCGTGGACCAATCCGGACCCGTGTCGGCGACCAGCAGGTCCATGCGCGCCACCAGGCTTTTCAATTCCGCGACGATGCCGCGCAGCTCGGTTTCCGCCTCGGGCGAAAGCGGCCCATAACCCCGCATGAAGCCCGGACCCAGCTCCTCGGCGGCGATATCCATGAAGGCCAGCGTGGTTCGTACCGCGCGCGAGGCGGGAATGTCGGCCGCCGCAGCGGGAATGCCTTGTCCCGCCAGGACCCGCCGCAGCTGATCGCGGGCGGCGACGATGGAGTCCGCCAGCAGCCCGCGGACGGCGGGGGGCAGATCGGGCACGTAGCGCGGAAACGCCGCTTGGGACTGGGCGGCGTTCAGCACGGTTTCAATATCGGCAAGCAGGCGGTCCAGGTGCTCGCAGGTGACGCGCAGCCGCCGCTGCTGGTTGGGATTGAGTTGCGCTGTGTCTCCCATCGGCGATCCGTCCTTTGCCGGACATTCCGGTGCAGGAGTCATCTGCCCTGGGGGCGGTTCACGGCGAACTCCAACGCCTGGGGCATCGCCGCGATGGCGACGCCAACCGCTGCTATTATCGCTGACGCGCGCGGGCGGAAACAACGGCGACCCATTCGTCGTGGCGCGCCGGCGGGGCGGGCGCCGCCGGCCGACGGCGGCCTAGGCGGGCAGGCCTTGGCCTTGGCCGGTCCGCAGCGCCTCCACCAGCGCCGCGCGCACCGCAAGGGTAAGGGGTATTGCCTGGAGCTTTTCCGCCGTGGCCTGCCAGGGATAGGAAGCTGAGCGCAGTTGCAACTCCTCGCCCGTCCACACGGCAAAGTTCGCCTGCGGCGAGCCGCCCTTGGGCTGGCCGACGCTGCCGGGGTTGGCGACGATTCCCGTCCCTTGGGGCCCGGCGCGGCGAACGAAGGGGACGTGGGTGTGGCCGCAGAGCAAGACATCCGCCGCGACGGCGGCCCACTCCTGCTCCCATCGCGGGCTGTCCGCCGGGCAGTATCCGAAGAGCGGATCGCTGGGCATGGCGTGGCAGAGGTAGAAGCCGCGGCTGCCACGGTCCAGGCGGAGAGATTGCGGCAGGCCGCGCAAGAACTGGCGATGCTCCGGCGTTAGAACGGCGTCCGTGTAGCGCGCCATTTCCGCCGCCATGCGCCGGTAGGGAGGGCTGCAATGCGGGTCGGCGTGGTGGGCCAAGGCATAGTCGTGGTTGCCGCAGAGCACAACGCTGGCATGCGCGGCGACCCAGGCGACGACTTCATTGGGCTGCGGGCCGTAATTGACCAGATCGCCCAGCACCCAGATGGCGTCGTATTCCCCGGCCGCGGGCGCGACCGCTTGCAGCGCGTCCCAGTTGCCATGGATATCGGAAAGAATGAGGATCGGCATTTCACCACCTGCCGGCTGCTCGCCCCCGGGTTGCCCCGTCGCCCTGGGGGAGGCACTTTCCTCTGATTGTGCCTGATGCGCGCGCGGGTGGCGGTCGAGGCTAGACTGGTTAGGTCGGAACGAAACATCCCTGGCGAGCCGGCCGGGCGCAGATGCGGCCAGGGCCGCCGGCATGGAAGACAGCGCCAAGGAGGCAAGCAATGCAGCCCGGACCAGCCAAAAAGGTCGAGATCTACGTCAGCGAAAACCAGCAATACCATCACGAGCCGGCGGCGCGGGCGATTTTGGATTTTTTGTTCTACCACGGCGTCGCGGGGGCGACGATGACCCACGGCGCCGGCGGCTTCGGCGCCGACCATCGCCTGCGCGCAGCGGAGGTGCTGACGCTGAGCGGCGGACTGCCGGTCAAGATCGAGTTCATCGAAACGGCGGCGAAGGCGGAGGAACTCCTGCCCAAGCTGGCCGACATGGCGGGACACGGCTTAATCGAGGTGCACGACACCACGGTATATAAGCCCGCCGCGGCGCGCAGCGCGCCCCGCTCCGTGCCGGGCCATGAACGGCTGGCGGGCACGGCGAAGCTGATGCGCATTTATATCGGGGAAAACGACCGCTGGCGCGACCGGCCGCTTTCGGAAGCCCTGGTCGAGAGCTTGCGCGCCCACGATATCGCCGGCGTCACGGTCTACCGGGGCATTCTGGGATACGGCGCCGCGGGACGGCTGCACCGGGAGCGGGTATTGAGCCACGACCGTCCGGTGATGTTGTCGGTGGTGGACAGCGAAGACAAGCTGCGCGCGATTCTGCCGCTGCTGGATGAAATGATGACGAGCGGACTGATCGCGTTGTCGGATGTCGAGGTGATCAAATATTCCCATCGGCCCGCGGCGCCGGCCGCCGACGCAAAGGCGGCGCAATGACCTCGGCGCCGGGACAATTGATGCGGATTCACATCGGCGAGGACGACACCTGGCAAGGGCGTCCTCTCTACCAGGAGATCGTGGACCGCTGCCGGCAAGCGGGAGCGTCCGGAGCGACGGTGTACCGCGCGATCGAGGGCTACGGCGGCGGCAGCTTCATTCGCCGGCCCCACTTCTTGCATTCGGCCGATCTGCCGATCGTCGTAACCATCATAGACAGCGCGGAAAAGCTGGCGGAACTCCGGCCGCTGCTGGATGAGATCGTGGACGAGGGCCTGATCGCTCTCTCCGCGGTCGAAGTATTGCGCCCCGCGGGGCGCTAACCCGCCGCCGGCCCGGGGCATCCGCGCCGCGGCCGCAAGGAGGGACGGCAAACCGGAGCGATTGACAGGCGCGGGCCCCCGGCGCGGTGGCGGCTGAGGCCCACCGCAGGCGGGGGCTAACGTCCGTTCCGCGGGCCTGGCTCGGCCGCGCCGAGCGCGGCCGCACGCAAGCCGGAGGCATACCCCACATGCGGCCGTGCGTCGGGTGGGGTTCCTGCCCTGCATAAGGTCGCCCTGCGGGCGGCGGAAACGCGAAATCGGGGCGGCTCTCCCAGGATTACGCGCTCCGGGCAGCGGCCCTTCGGGCCATCGCCCGCGCGGCGCGCGGGCTTGCGCGCAAACGGGCGCGGAGGCCGGCCTACCCCGAACCGTCCAGGGACGGCTGGACAGCCGGCACGCCGCCGGGCCGGTGGGCTAAAAAATCCAGCGCCGCGGCGGTGGCGGCGGTTGCGGAAACCGCGGCCCAGCGGCGGGCAATGCGCCGCAAACGATCCGGGTCCGTCAGCACCAATTCGCCCTTCCGGCTTTCCTGCACCAGACCGCGGGCGAGCCAGCGCTGCATTTGGCGGCTGACGGATTCCGCCGAACTGCCCACCATCGCCGCCAGCTCCTGCCGGCGCAGCGGCGGGGAGAAGCGCAAGCGCAGGGGGGCGGGTGCGGAACCGGCGATGGGGACAGGACTGGCCGGGGTGTCGCGCTCCGCCAAATCCAGCAGCAAGCCCGCCAGCCGGCGCTCCACCGTGCCGGACAAATGCGTGGGAAGCTGAATGGCTAGGTAACGAGCCCAGGCCGACAAATCCCCCACCACCGTCATGGTCAGTTGGCTGTCAGCGCGCAAAATGCCGGCAAACTCCGCGGTGGAGATGCGCGCGAGCATCGCCGGACCGCGCGCGATGACGGAGTACGCGTGAGTCGGCTGGGACAGATCCTCCAGGCCCACCAGACGGCCCTGCCCGACGACATCCAGCATCAGCCGGTCCGAGGCGTAGCCTCCGGTTTCGACGGCTAAGCTGCCGGCGCAGACCATGTGCACGGACTGCGCCGCCCCACCCTGGCGCTGCACCGCATTGCCCGCGGCGACATAGACATGGTGCAGTTGGCGGGAGCCGGCGCTGGGTGAGGACACCGGACAATACCGGCCGACTTGGCAACGTTCACATTGGGGGTGTTTGGCGCGGCGTATCATCGGTGCGGTTCCTTGGCGGCAACTCAGCCGAGCAGAGCGGAACGGCCGCCCGGCG
>JAKAUF010000034.1 GCA_021827785.1 Acidobacteriota bacterium
GCCTAGGCTGAAGGCGTGGCGGCCGCGGACGCGACGTTGCCGCGGGGCAGGCAAATGATGAAGCTGGCGCCATGCCCGAGTTCGCTCTGCACGGTGATCGTTCCGTTGTGCTGGCGCACGATGCCGTAGACGGTCGAGAGCCCCAATCCCGTTCCCTTGCTGCCCTTGGTGGAGAAAAACGGCTCAAAGATCCGCGCGCGCGTTTCCTCATCCATGCCGCAGCCGGTGTCGGAAACCGTGAGCTGGACATAATCGCCGGGGGACAGGCCGCAGGGCATGGCGGGCCGAGCCTCCGGCGCGACCGACGTGGCGCCTTGGTCAGGGCGCAGGTGCGCCAAGCATTGCTGGGGCAGCTGTTGCAGCAGGTGCTCGGGATCGCCGTGATGACGGGGGATGCCGCCCAGCGAGCAGGGCGCCACCGCGCTCACCGGCCGGGTTTCGAAGATTAATTTGCCGCCGTTGGGCATCGCATCGCGCGCGTTGACCGCCAGATTCATCAGCACCTGCTCCATCTGGCTGCGGTCGGCCTCGATGCTGCCGGTCTGGGGATCGAGCGACAAGATGAGCTGCACATCCTCGCCGATCAAGCGCTGCAACATGGACGCCACGCCGCTGACGCAGTCATTGAGGGGAACGACGCCGCGCGCCTCCGCTTGGTGGCGGGAGAGGGTCAGCAGCTGCCGCGTGAGCGTCGTGGCCCGCGTGCCGGCCTTTTGGATCTCCTCCAGTTTGCGCCGCTGCGCCTGGGAGTCCGGATCCGGACTCGCGGGCGCCATCAGCAGCAGGTCACAGTAGCCGTTGATGACGCTCAGGAGGTTGTTGAAATCATGCGCAACGCCGCCGGCCAAGCGGCCCACGGCCTCCATCTTTTGCGCTTGGCGGAACTGTTCCTCCAGCCGCTTCTGTTCGCCGATCTCCCGCACTTGCGCGTAGTGAACGAGGCGGCCATTAATGACGAAGTCGCTGGTGACGATATCCACGTCAATCACCGTGCCGTCTTTTTTCTGGTGGCGCCACGCGCCCCATGCGCGCAGTCCCGGGGAGAAGTCCTGGAGCGCCGCCAGCAGCCGCGGCCGTTCCTCGGCCGGGCGGATGTCGAGCATGGTCAGCCCAAACATCTCCTCGCGGCCATAGCCGTATAACGCCAGGGCCGCGTCGTTCACCGCCAAGATTTCCAAGCTTTTGGGGTCATAGATCAGCATCGGCAGCGGGTTGCGCTCGAACAGCAGCTGATAAGCTTCCGGCGTGGAAAACAGACCGATCTTGGAACGCCGGGGATTGGGGAGGAGGCCCATGACGGGTGGGGGAAAACACCAACTTCTATCCTCAGAGTAGTGCAACTTACGGCCCGACCTGCTGGCCCCGCGAACAGGGGTATTTACTAGGCGGGAACGGGAGCCGGCACAGGACGTTAGCTGCGCGTTCGTAAGCGCCGGGCCTCTTGCCCAGGGGCAAAGGAGGCGCGGCGATGCCGTGGCATTCCGCTGGGCGGCACGGCTGGCGGCGCCGCCCCCGTGCGGGGCGCTCCTGGAGACGCGGTTCAAGACAGGCGGGAGGCCGCGGGTTCCGGCAGTTCGGACGGCGCGGCCGGGAGGTTCTTATGGCGGCCGCCGCCAGGGAAGATTCCGCGGAAGACCAGGTACAGGGTCGGGATAAAGAACAGATTCAGCAGCGTAGCTAGGAACATCCCGCCGAAGACCGAGGTGCCCACGGAGTGCTGGCTGGTGGCGCCGGCGCCGCTGGCCACCATCAGCGGAACGATGCCCAGCATGAAGGCGAAGGAGGTCATCAAGATCGGACGCAAGCGGATGCGGCCGGCTTCAATCGTCGCCTCCACCATGCTCATGCCCCGGTCGCGGAGCTGCTCGGCGAACTCGACGATCAAGATGGCGTTCTTGGTGGACAGGCCGATCAGCATGACCAGGCCGATTTGGGCATAGATGTCGTCGTTCAGCCCGCGCAGCCACTGCGCGCCCAGCGCGCCGAGCAGGGCCGCGGGCACGGCCAGCATCACCACGAAGGGCAGCACCCAGCTCTCGTACTGCGCCGCCAACACCAAGAACACGACCAGCAGGCCCAAGCCGAAGAGCCAAACCACCTGGCTGCCGGACTGAATCTGTTGCAAGGACAATCCCGTCCAGGCGTAGCTCATGCCCCGCGGCAGAACTTTCTTGGCCAGGTTCTCCATGATTTGGATCGCCTGGCCCGAACTCGTTCCGGGAGCGGCGTTGCCGTCAATTTCCGCCGAGCGGAAAAGGTCGTAATGGTTGATCACCACCGGGCCGGATTGCTCGGTGATGTTCACCAGGTTGCCGAGCGGAATCATCTGCGGCGGGGTGGAATTGGAGCGGACGTAAAACTGGTTGATGTCCTTCGCCTCATTGCGGAACTGCTTTTGCGCCTGCACGAAGACATCGTAGGTGCGGTTGTCGAAGGTGAAATTGTTGACGTAGATCGAGCCCAGGAACGCGCCGAGCGTGTCGGTGATTTGGGAGAAGGGGACGTTGAGGCTGGCGGCCTTGGCCCGGTCCACTTGCACCATGTATTCCGGCGTGTTGGCCGTGAAGGAGGTAAACAGGCCGCGCAGGTGCGGATTGGCGTTCCCCGCCGCCACCAGTTCGTGCGTGGCCGCGGCCAGTTGCTGCGGCGTGGCGTTGCCCTGGTCGAGCACCTCGAATTGGAAGCCGCCGAACTGGCCCAGGCCGCGCACCGCGGGTGGCGGAAAGGCGGCGATCAGGGCTCCCGGAATCATGAAAAACTGTTTGCGCAGCCGGGCGATGACGGCGAAGACGGAATGCTGCGGCCCCTTGCGCTCGCTGAACGGCTTGAGGCTGGCGAACATCATCGCGGTATTCGAACCGCCGCCGGCGAAGCTAAAGCCGGTGACGGCGAACGCGCCCTCGACCTCCGGCTGGCGCATCAGCACCGCCTCCGCCTCGGCGACGATGTGCTCGGTGTATTGCAGGGACGCGCCCTCCGGCGCCATCACCTGCACCATCATGAATCCCTGGTCCTCCTGGGGGATGAACGCCTGCGGCACGTGAATAAACATGAAGTACGTGGCGGCGATGACGCCCAAAAACACCAACGCCACCAGCCAGCGCACCCGGACCACGCCGGAGAGGGCTTTCTTGTAGGCGTGCGACAGGCCCTCGATTCCGCCCTCCAGCCAGGCCCAGAAGCCGCGCTTGTGCTTGACCTCCCGCAGCAGCAACGCGGACATGGCCGGCGTCAGGGTCAGGGCGTTGAAGGCGGAGATGCTGATGGAGAAGGCGATGGTGAGGGCAAACTGGCGGAACAGGATGCCGGTGGTGCCGGGAAACAGGGCCACCGGCACGAACACCGCCACCAGCACCAGCGAGGTGGCGATGACCACGCTGGTGATCTCGACCATGGCTTCGCTGGTGGCGCGATGGGCTTCATGGACTCCGGCGGACAAATGGCGCTCCACGTTCTCGATGACCACGATGGCGTCATCCACCACCAAGCCGGTGGCTAGGACGATGCCGAATAGCGTCAGCGTATTGATGGAGAAATGGAAGGCCTTGATGAAGATGAACGTGCCGATCAGCGCGACCGGGATGGTGACGGAGGGAATGAGGGTCGTGCGCCAATCCTGGAGGAACAAGAAAATGACCAGGACGACGATGATGATGGCCTCCAGCAGCGTGATCAGCACGTCGTGGATGGACTCGCCGATGGCCGTGGTGCTGTCGAAGGCGATGCCGAATTTCAGCCCCGGGGGGAAGCGCGGGGCCAGCTTGGCCAGTTCCGCCTTGACGGCGGCGTCCACGGCCAAGGCGTTGGCGCTGCTCAACTGCTGCACGCCCAACCCGATGGCCGGCTTGCCGTCATAGGTGAGGGCGCTGCTGTAGGATTGCGCGCCCAACTCCGCATAGCCGACGTCGCGCAGGCGAATGATGGTGCCGTCGGGCTGGGTCTTGAGCACGATGTCGTCGAACTGCCGCGGCGTGCTCAACTGCCCCGACGTCATCACCTGGAACTGATACTTCTGCCCCGTGGGCGCCGGCGGCATGCCCACCGCTCCGGCGGCGATCTGCACGTTTTGGGTTTCCAGCGCCGCCAAGACGTCGCTGGCGGTCAGGCCGCGCCCGGCCAGCTTGTTGGGGTCCAGCCAGATGCGCATGGCGTACTGGCCCTCGCCGAAGACGGTGACCCCCGCCACGCCGGGCACGCGCTTGATGGCGTTTTCGACGTAGATGTTCAGGTAATTGCTGATGAAGAGGTTGGTGTACTGGTGGTGCAGCGAGTAAAAGCCGGCGGCAAGCACGAACCCGGTGCTGGCTTTGGTGACGGTAATGCCGGCTTGCTTCACCGTCGCCGGCAGCGGGCCTTCCGCGCTGGCGATCCGGTTTTGCACCTCGACCTTGTCCAGGGAGAGGTCACTGTTGGTGTCGAAGGTGCAGGTGATTTGGGCGGTTCCTTGGTTGGTGCTGGAACTGCTGATGTACATCAAATTTTCCGCGCCGTTGATGGCTTCTTCCAGCGGCGTGGTCACCGCGGATTCCACTTCGGCGGCGTCGGCGCCGGTGTAATTCGCCGAGACCACCACGGTGGGCGGCGCCAGATTCGGCAGCTGGTCCACCGGAAGGTTGGGGATGGAAATCGCCCCCGCCAGCACGATGATCAGCGCCGTGACCGTCGCGAAGATCGGCCGGCGGATGAAGAAATCCACGAACATTACGGGCGCGCTCCGGATTGGCCGTTGTTGGCCGGGGTGGGCGAGGATGCGGTCTGCGGCGCGCCGCCCTGGCCGGCGCCGGGCATGTGCGGCGGCAGCGGAATGATCGGCATGCCGGCCACCAGGATCTGCAACTGCGAGGTAATGATCAAATCGCCCGGCTTGAGCCCGCGGGTGATTTCATAGGCGTTGCCATGCACCGGGCCGACCGAAACCGGAACCTCCTGGGCCACGTAGCCCTTCGGCGCTTTCGGGTTCTTCACCGCCAAAAAGACGAAGTAGCGCCCATTGATAGCCGCGACATCCAGCACCGGCACCAGGATGGTGGAGTGCTGGCCCCAAACGATGCGGACGGTGACGTATTGCAGGTTGCGCAACCGCCCCTGCTGATCGCTGACAACGCCTTTGACCAGCACGGTTTGCGAGCCGCTGTTGACCTCCGGCGCGACGAAGTTGATCGTGGTGGCCGCCAGCACCTTGCCATCCGGCCCCAGCAACTGGAGCGGCATGCCCAGCCGCAGCGCCGAAGCCCGCTCCACGGGAACATACACATAGACGTGCAGGGCGCCGGCCTGGTTCACCGTGGTCAGGACGGTCGAGGTGGTGACCAAATCGCCGACGTGCACCGGAATGTCGCCAACGATGCCGCTGCGCGGCGCGGTGATGCGGTAATAGGTGAGCTGCGCCTCCTGCTCCGCCACCTGCGCCTTCAAGGAGTCGAGCTGGCTCTTGGCGGCGGCATAGGTGGATTGCATTTGGTTCAGCTGTTCCTGGCTGGCCACCTGCGCCTTATAGAGCGCCTGATAACGGTGGAACTGCTCCAGGTCGTAGGCGGTGGTGGCGGCTTGCGCGGCGACGGCGCTGCGGTCGCTTTCCACCGTGGCCTGCTGCTTTTCCGGATTGATCTCCATTAACAGCTGTCCGGCCCGGACCTCCTGGCCGGAATGCACCAGAATGCGGCTGATGTTGCCGGTCACCTGGGGCATGATGGTCGCCGCCATGCGGGATTGCAGGGTACCGACGTAACTGGTTGTCGAATTGACCGTGGTTGCCTTGGCCGGCATGATCTCCACCGGCAGCGCTTGCGGGCCGGCGGCGGCGGGCTTGGCGGGGGCGCCACAGGCGGCGAGGCCCAGGCAGGCGGCGGCCAGCGACAAGACAGGCAACAAGATTAGCCGCCGCCGCCTAACCCGATGACGTGCAACGCAATTGTTCATGGAAGATGGATTTAGGTGCAAAAAGCCTACGAACTCGCCGGCTGGAAAGTTCCTTAGGGGATACTTCCTAGCGTAGCAGACGCGTGAACGCACACCCCGGGCACAATCCCAGCTTGCATGCAATACGCGCCGGCCCGCGGGCGGGTTACCGCGCTGGGTTGCTTCGGCTGGCTAGCCGCGCCCCGGAAGACGGAGGTATTCGGCGGTGGCGGCTTGCCAGCGGTTCTGCGCCCGCAGCACGAACTCGATGCAATCGCGGGCGGCGCCGGCGCCGCCGGAGTGGCGGGCGACGAAATGAGCGGCGGCGCGGACTTCGCGCCGGGCGTTGGCCGGCGCGGCGGCGAAACCGCAGGCGCGCAGCATCGGCAGGTCAATGATGTCATCGCCCATCGCCCCCACCTCCTCCGCGGCCAGGTTTTTGGCGCGCAGGATTTCCGCCAGCGCCTCTCCCTTTTGTTCCACGCCTTGGCGGACGAAGTCCAAATGCAGGTCGCCGGCGCGGCGCGCCAGGGATTGCGACATCCGCTTGGTGATCAGGCCCGTGGCCAAGCCCGCGGTGCGCGCCACGGCGAATCCAATGCCGTCGTGGGCGCTGAAGGCCTTCACCTCGACCATCGTTTCCGCCGGCCGGGCGCCGGGATCGGCGGCCTGGGGGCCGAGGGGAAAAAACCACAGGCTGCCATCAGTCAGCACGCCGTCCACGTCGAAGATCAGCAGCTTGACGCGGCGGGCGCGGCGGACGGCGCTGGGCGCCAAGTGGGACGCCAGCTCGGCGTGGCGGGAAGCGGGGCGAACGGGACGCGGTTGCGAGGAGAGTAGAGGCATGGCAGTCAGCGGCGCGCCGCCGTGCCGGCGGGCCGGGCTAGATCCATTGCGTGGTCCAGAGGTCGTGGAGATGGACGACGCCCAGCACCCGCCGCGTGGCGCCGGCGGCCGGCGCGACGACGAACAGGGAAGTGATTTTGCGCTCCTCCATCAGCCGCAGCGCGGCGGGCGCCAAGGTTTCGGCGGGCACGCAGACGGGCTGGCGGGTCATGTAGGCTTCCGCGGCCATGGCCAGCGCCGCCGCGCCGTGGCCTTCCAGCAGGCGGCGCAAGTCGCCGTCGGAGATGACGCCCAGCAGTTCATCGCCTGCCGCCACGACGCTGGTGACGCCCAGGCCCTGGCGGCTGATCTCATGCAGCACGTCGTGCAAGGCGGCGTTGGCCGGCACGCGGGGCAGGCGCGCGCCCGCGTGCATCAGCTCCCCTACCGGGGTCAGGCGCTTGCCCAACTGGCCGCCGGGATGCAGCTGGGCGAACTGCTCCGGCGTCCAACCCTTGCGTTCCGCCGTGGCCACCGCCAGGGCGTCGCCCATGGCCATGGCGGCCGTGGTGGAGGCGGTGGGCGCCAGGCCGAGATGGCAGGCTTCGGCGGCCACGGAGACGTCCAGCCAGACGTCGGCGGCGCGCGCCAGCGGCGACGCTCCCGCCGCGGTCAGGGCGATCAGCGGCAGGCCCAGGCGCTGGATCGGTCCGATCAGGTCCAGCAGTTCCGCGGTATCGCCGCTGTAGGACAGCGCCAGCACGACGTCCCCCGGCGCCAGCATGCCCAGGTCGCCGTGGCGCGCCTCGGCGGGATGCAGAAACAGCGCCGGCGCTCCCGTCGAACTCAGCGTGGCGGCGATTTTACGGGCCACCAGCCCGCTTTTGCCCATGCCGGTCACGACGGTTCGGCCGCGGCAGCCGGCCACCAACTCCACCGCGCGGACGAATTCCGGGCCGATGCGCTGCGCCAGCGCCGCCACCGCCTCGGCCTCCGCCGCCACCACGCGGCGGGCGGTGGCGCAGGGGTCGGCGGCGGGCGGGGTGGAATGCGTGTCGGAGGCCATGGCGGCGCACCTGTCCGCTGGCCGGGTATCGTGACAGTAATCCGCCTGGTCCCCGGCCAGGGCGGCGAAGACAACAAACCAGCATACACTCCAGATATCCAGCATTTGGCGCCGCGGAGTGCCTCCGCCCGCCCATTTTTCCGCGCAAATGGCTCACGATCGGCAAGTGGTTCTGCAATGGCGCACGGTGTCCTACCGCACCGTCCTGGTTGCCGCCGCGGTCATCATCGTCGTGCTCGGAGTGCTGGCGTACGCCGGATTCTTTCCCGGATTGAGCCGTGCGCTGCATCGGGTTCTGGATGGCGGGTCGCGGCAGGCGGCGGCGCCTCCGGTCGCGGCGGCGCCGCAAGCCCGGTTCATCAACGTCGAAGGCGGCGTGCTGGTCAAACGGGCCGGCAGCGTGGACTTTACCCCCGCCCAGCCCAGCACCGTCTTGCATCAGGGCGACACCGTCCAGACCCAGTCGAACGGCTGGGCGCGCATTCAATTCGGCGACAGTACCAATTACGTGCTCAGCCCGAATTCCCTGATCGTGGTGGAACAGAGCCAATTCACCGCGCATCGTTCATCG
>JAKAUF010000252.1 GCA_021827785.1 Acidobacteriota bacterium
TTCGCCGCGGCGAGCAGCGCCGCGACGGCCGGTTCATCTTCACCGATCTGCTCCTGGCGGAGTAAGGCGCCAATCGGAGGCCTCCCCCAACCACTGGCGACCGCGCAGGCGGGTAGGGCTCTGCCCTGCGCGGCGTGGCCCTCCCGGGCGGCGGGGCCGCCGCGGGCTAAAGCCCACAGCGCACAGGCTGAAGCCGGTTCCACGCGCCCGGCGCGGCCGCGCGCAGCGCGACCGTACGCAAGCCGGAGGCATACCCCACGTTGCCGCACCGAGCGGCGGCGTTGGCGTCCGCGCCACCGAATGATGTGGCATCATGCCCGCTGGCGGCAGTTCAGGCCCGAGTGCAGGCTGAAGCTTCCGCCCCGCGTTTTAAGGAGAAGGCCATGGGCAATCGGAAACGAATGGCGGTGATGGCGGCGGTCTCGGCGGCGGTCTTGATGTCCGCGGGACTGGCGCTGGCGGCCAAGCCCGCGACGGCGGCGAAGCCCCCGGCGCGCAAGACCTGGCCGTTCCAAGTGCAGGCGCTGCGCCGGAGCTTTGACCAGCGCGTCAGCCCCCACGCGCAACTGCATGTGCTGGCCACCGGCTTCGGGTTTACCGAGGGCCCGGTCTGGACGCCGCGCGGCTACGTCTACGTCAGCGACGAACTCCAGAACCGGATCTACCGCATCAGCCCCAGCGGGCAAAAAAGCGTCTTCATCGCCCTCGGCGATCCGGACGGCAACACCTACAACCGCCGCCATCAGTTCGTGGACTGCGCCAGCGACCTGCGCGCCGTCCTTCTGGTGCGGCCGAACGGAACCTATCGCATCCTGGCCAACCGCTATCACGGCCGCCGCCTCAACACGCCCAACGATATCGTCCTCGGGCCCGACGGCGCGCTCTATTTCACCGACCCGACGCTGGACCTGACCAAGAGCATGAAAAAAGAGCTGCCCTTCCAGGGTGTGTACCGCCTGGGCGGCCACGGGCGGCTGCGGCTGCTCACCAAGGTCTTCACCCAGCCCAACGGCGTGGCCTTTTCCCCCGATGGCCAGCGCATGTACATCAACGACACCGCCCAGCGCAACATCCGCGTCTATCGCTTCCATGCCGGCCGCATCTCCCATGGCCGCATCTTCGGCGTCGAGCCGCTGCGCCCCGGCGGACCCGGCGGCGTTCCGGACGGCATGAAGGTGGATCGCCGCGGCGACGTCTGGGTCGCCGGGCCGGGCGGCATTTGGGTGTGGAACTCCGCCGGGCAGCATCTCGGCACCATCCAGTTCCCCCACGGCGCCACCAATTTCGCCTGGGGCGGGCCGGGATATTCCACTTTGTACGTCGCCGCCGGCCATACCGTGTTCACGCTGCGCACCAAGGTCCACGGTTTCGTCCCCTGGGTCACCGGCTACGCGCGACGCGGCCGGCGCTAGCCCTCAGCGCGGCGGGGCGGCGGCGGCCCAGCGCGGCTGGCGCGCCGCCGTCCGGCAGGGTTAAGGTGAGAAGAGAGCCCGCGGCGCCGGGGCTGACGGCTGCGGTTCGCCAGCCGGCGGATGCCCACGGGCGCTCCGGGGCATCGCCCGGCTGCCGCGACTGGACGCCGCCGTAATGGGCTAAAATCCCCCAAGGAATCTTCTCTATGTCCCGCTTTTCCCTCCGCTTCACCCTGCTGTTGCCGGCCGCGTTGGCCTGCGCCGCCTTCGCCGCCCCCCGTCCCGGCCCCCGGTCCAACCCGGCCCCGCGCAAACCCCGGGCCGTAACGGTCGAATCCATCGTCGCCTGGATCAACAACAAGGTCATCACCACGGTGGATTACCGCAAGGCGCTGCAGGAAATTTCGGTGGATGCGCGCTCGCAGAACCCCCCGCCGACGGCGGCGCAACTGGCGGCGCAAAAGAAAAACTTGCTGCGCGACCTGATTGACCAGCAGTTGCTGTTGCAGCGCGCCAGCGACCTGGGCTATAGCGCGGAGTCCCAGACCATCCACGAACTGGACCAGATCCGCCAGAACATGCACCTGCCCACCATGCGGGCGCTGCGCCAGGCGGTCCAGGCGCAGGGCCAAAGCTATGCGGATTTTCGCCAGAACATCAAGCACGGCATCCTCACCCAATTGGTCATCCAGCAAGACGTGGCGCCGCGCATTGACATGCCGCCGGGCGCGGTGCGCAAGTACTACGAGAAGCACAAGAGCCAGTTCATCAGCCACGCCGGCGTGGACCTCAGCGAAATTCTGATTTCCACCCAGGGCGTCAAGAAGTCCGCGGTGCCGCGGCTGCATACCCTGGCGGAGGAGGTCCAACAGCGCGCCGCGCGCGGCGAACAATTCTCCAAGCTGGCCAAGACCTACTCCAACGGCGCCACCGCCGACAAGGGCGGCAGCATCGGATTTTTCAAGAAGGGCACGCTGGCGCCGCAGCTGGAGAAAATCGTCTTCGCCCTGCCCGCGGGCGGCGTCACCCAGGTTCTCAATACCGCCAATGGCTATCTGATCCTGAAGGTGGACTCGAAGCATCCCGCCGGCCAGGAAACCCTGGCCCAGGCCCGGCCGCAGGTCGAACAGCAGGTGTATGAGCAGTTGCTGCAACCGGAGCTGAAAACCTATCTGGAAAATCTGCGCGCCAAGGCCTATATCAAGATCGCCAAGGGCTACGTGGACACCGGCGCGGGCAAAAACCCGGGGGTGAACATCACCCATTTCATGCGCGTGCTGCCCCAGGATCTGCCCAAGAAGATCCACCACAAGACCTCGGGCGGCGGCAGCGGCTTCGGAGTCAGCTAAACGGCGGAGGCAAGCATGGACGGACGCGGAGCGGAAGCGGCGCCGGGACAGACGGCGGTGGCGGCGGCCGAGCCGATGAAGTCGCGCTTCGCGGCGGAGCTGGCGCCGGAAGAACGCGTGACCACCGCCTTCTTGGTCAAGCAGAAGGAAGTGCGGCAGAAAAAGTCCGGCGAGCCTTACCTCTCACTGGTGCTGGCCGACCGCAGCGGGGAACTCGACGCCAAGATGTGGGACAACGTCGAGGCCGTCCAGGACACCTTCGAGCGCGACGACTTCGTCAAGGTGCAAGGCACCGTCGTGCTGTTCCGCGAGCGCCCGCAGTTGCAGGTGCACCGCCTGCGGCGGCTGGAGGAAGCCGAGATCACGCTGGCGGATTATCTGCCCGCGACCACGGAAAACGTGGCGGAGATGTTCGCCGAGGTGCGCGGCTACGCCGCGGCGGTCGCCGACGCGCCGCTGCGCGCCCTGCTGCTGGCCATTCTCGACGACCCCGAGATCGGGCCGCGCTTCCAGCGGGCCCCGGCGGCCAAGACCCTGCACCATGCCTTTTTCGGCGGGCTGTTGCAGCACGTCCGCTCGCTGTGCCGCGCGGCGCGGATGATCGCGCCCAACTACCCGGAGGTCAACCCCGACCTGCTCATCGCTGGCATCGTCCTGCATGATTTGGGCAAGATCGGCGAATTGAGCTACGTGCGCTCCTTCGCCTACACCAGCGAGGGGCAGTTGCTCGGGCACATGACCTTGGCGCTGGAGATTCTGCACCGCCATCTGGCCCGCATGCCGGAGTTTCCCCGCCGCCTCCAGGTGGTGCTGGAGCATCTGATCCTGAGCCATCACGGGCATTACGAATTCGGTTCGCCCAAGCTGCCCATGTTCCCGGAGGCCTTGCTGCTGCACGCGCTGGATGATTTGGATTCCAAGATGCAGGCGATGGCGGAACAGTACGGCCGGGAGCAATCGCTGCCGGGCGACTGGACCGGCATGAACTATTCTCTTGGGCGGCCGGTGCTGCGCCTGGACCGCTGGCTGGCGGCGCCGGATCCGGTCGCGCCCTGGACGCTCACGCCGCCGGGGCCGCCGGAAGATTTGGCGCACAAGGCGGCGCGGTTGCAAGCGGCGCTGCGCGAGGGCAAGAAGTGACCGCCAACGGCGGCGCGGCAGGCGCCGGCAAACGGCCCGGCCCCGCCCAAGCCGAGAAGCGCCGCGCCTCCGCCCACGGTCCGGAACTGCCGCAGTTGGAGCTGGATTGCATGGTGGCGTTGTGGCGGGCGGAGGAAGCGGCGGCCGGCCCAGGGCGCACCGCGGCCGAGCTCCGCCAGGATTTGGCGGGGATGGGCCGCCCGTTGGCCTACACCACCGTCCTCACCGTGCTCCAGCGCCTGCGCCAAAAGGGCGTCGTGGCCGCTGCCGCCAAAGGGCGGCCGCTGCGCTTCCGCGCCCTGGTCGGCCGCCATCAGATGCGCGTCGCCGCCGTGGAACGGCTGGTGCGAAATTACTTTGCCGATGAGGACGAGTTGCGCCACTTCTTGGGGGGCGAAGCCCGCCGCATGCCGCCGGCGGCGCAATCCGATTTTGACGCCACGCTGCTGTGAACCCGCGGCGGGTCAGCCGCCTGGTTCTGGGCGGCGCGCCGACGGCGGGGCGTAACTGCCGGCTCAAGCCGGCAGCCCCCGGGCTAATTGCTTGGCGCGGGCCCCAGCGCGGCTGCCCACCCCAACGCGCGCCGCTGCGCGTTGGGGACCCCGGCTTTGGGGGCCGCGCCGCGTCGCTTGCCGGGGGCGGGCCGCAGCGATTGCCAGCGCGCCTGCGGCGCGGGGGAATTTCCCGGCCTTTCCGCGCCCGCTTTGCTCCCCGAGCAAATGGCGCGGCCCCCGCGACAGGCGCCTGCGTGGGGAGTTCCGGGCGTATTCGTCGCCAGCGGCGAATGGCAGGCGGGGCGCCGATGGCAACCGGGACGGGAATGACAGCCGGGGACGGCTATCCTACTTTCGCTGCCCGGGCGGCGGGCCGAAGCCCGCGGGACACCGGCTGAAGCAGGGTCTCAGTCCAAGTCAATGTCGCGCGGCGGCAATGGCGCGTCGGGATCCTGCCGGGCGCGGCGTAGGGCATCGTCGAATTTTTTTTCGAGGATGCGATCGCGATGGCGGTGCTGCTCGACCGCCTCGGCATAGTGCTGGTTGCGCTCGTCTTCTTGCCGCCGCAACTGAGCCGAGGCTTGGCCCAGGTCCAATCCAGCGGGCCGGCGGGCCGGCCGCTCATGGCTGAGGACCGCGCCGGTTTGGGCGTCCACATGTAGCGTGGCGCCGCAGTCTGGACAGCGGATACGAAGAGTCTTGGCCATACAGTCGCCGCCTATCGTGCCGTCGCCTACAGTCTACCCCCGGGAAGCGGCGGGCGGCTGCCGCCAAGGCCCAGGATGGCGCCCAAAAGCAGCGCCCGCGAGCGCCCGGCCCAGGCCCCCAAGGTGCGCCGACGGGCTGATTTCGGTGGCGCGCCTGGGCTATCCTGAAAGTAGCTCCTGGGGGGTCGGCGTGAAGCTTAAGGTCAAAACGCGGCGGTGGGTGCGGCTACTTTTGCACCCGGCGACGAAGGTGGTGATCGCCCTGCTGCTGATCGCCTGCGTGGTGGTCGGCGGGATGGTGCTGCACTACTACGACCGGTACGCCCGCATCATAGACGCCCGCCTCAACGGACCCATATTTCATCGCCCGACCGTCCTCTACGCGGCGCCGCAAACCATCTTTCTGGGCGAGGCCATTTCCGCCCGCCAAGTGGCCCAGGAGCTGGAGCGGGCCAATTACAGCGATACCCTGCCGTCCCCGGTGGGTCGCTACAAACTCACCAGCACCGGCATTGAGATCGAACCCGGCCCGGAGTCTTTCTATTCCCCCCAGCCGGCGCGGGTTACCTTCAGCCACGGGCAGATCGTCGCCATCGCCGATCCGCAAAACCAGCAGGCGCTGAGCGAATACAGCTTGGAACCGGAGGTGCTGACGACCCTGTTCGGCCAGCATCGCGACAAGCGCCGGCTGCTGAAGTATTCCGATCTGCCGCCGCTGCTGGTCAAGGCCGTGCTGGCGATCGAAGACCGGTCCTTCTTCCACCACGGCGCCTTCAACTATTGGCGCATCCTCGGCGCCGCCTACAACGACCTGCGCCGCGGCCGCTTGGACCAGGGCGCCAGCACCATTGAGATGCAGCTGGCGCGCAACTTCTTCCTAACGCCGCGCAAGACCTGGCGCCGCAAGCTGGAGGAGGCGGTGATCGCCTTCGAGCTGTCGCAGCGCATGACCAAGCAGCAGATCTTCGAGCTCTACGCCAACGAAGTGTACATGGGGCAGCGCGGCACGTACACCATCCGCGGCTTCGGCGAGGCGGCGCGGACATATTTTGGCGTGCCGGTGGACAAGCTAACCCTGCCGGAGTGCGCCCTGCTGGCCGGGCTGGTGCAAGGGCCGAACCGCCTGACGCCGTTCGTCTTTCCGCATCGGGCGCTGGTGCGCCGCAACGAAGTGCTGCACGCCATGTACGTCACGCACTGGATCAGCCGGGCGCAATTGGAGAAGGCGCTGAAGGCGCCGATCCGGCTGAACCCCGCCAGCGTCGAGGTCAGCGACGCGCCCTATTTCGTGGATCTGGTGCGCCAGCAGCTGCAACGCGACCTGCCGCAGGAGGCGCTGGAGACGCAAAGCTATCACGTCTACACCACCCTGGACCCCGACCTACAGCGGGCGGCGGCCACGGCGGTGAAGAACGGGATGAAGCAGCTGAAGGAGCTGCTACGGCAGCGGCGCACGCGGCGGGTGCTGGTGCATGGGCGCTGGCGCACGGTGGTGCAAAAAGGGCCGGAGCCGCAGGTGGCGCTCATCGCCGTGGATCCGCACACCGGCGCCGTCAAGGCGCTGATCGGAGGCACCAACTACGCCCGCAGCCAGCTGGATCACGTTCTGTCCCCGCGGCCGACGGGCAGCATCTTCAAGCCCTTCGTCTATGCCGCCGCGCTGAACACGGCTCTGGACGGCGAGAAGCCGCTGATTACCGAGGCTTCGACGCTGGACGATGAGCCGACCATCTTCCAGGGCGGCTACGCGCCGCACGATTTCCGCCAGGAATACTACGGCCAGGTTCCGATCCGCGAGGCCTTGGCGCACTCGCTGAACAACGCCACCATCGCCCTGGCGGACATGGTCGGCTACCAGCGCGTGGCGATGCTGGCCCGCCGGGCCGGGCTGACCGGCATCCTGCCCACCCCTTCGATGGCCATCGGCACCTACGCCGAATCGCCCTGGCAGATGACGCAGGCCTGGACCATCTTCGCCAACCACGGCAGCCTGGTGCACCTGCATATGTGGTACTCGGTGCAGTCGGCCGGCGGCGAGGTGGTGGACCGCGAACTGCCCAATCCGCGGCAGCTGCTGGATCCGCGGGTGGCGTTCTTGACCACCAACTTGCTGGAAGCCGTGCTCAGCGAGGGCACCGGCGTGCGGGCGCGGGAAATGGGCTTCACGGCGCCGGCGGCGGCCAAGACCGGCACGGAAAACGACGGCTGGTTCGTGGGCTACACCAGCAATTTGGAATGCCTGGTTTGGGTCGGCTACAACAACTACGACGTGCTCCATGCGCAGGGCGCGCATTCGGCGCTGCCCATCTGGGCTGATTTCATGAAGCGGGCCGTGGCCATGCCGCAGTACGCGGACTTCCACGCCTTCCGGCCGCCGCCGGGCATCGTGCAGGAGCGCATTGACCCCCAGAGCCAGCAGGTGGCGACGCCGGATTGCCCGCAGTCGCGGATGGATTACTTCATCGCGGGCACGCAGCCGACCGTCTACTGCGAGCTGCACCCCATGCCCACCAGCCCCACCAGCGTGGCGCGGCGCGTCTTCAGCTTCTTCCATTTGGTTCCCAGCCAGCCCTCGCCGCCGCAGGCGGCGGCGCCCGCGGCGCCGGCCAATACCGCCGCCAACTCCGCCATCGGCACGGCCCAGGCGGCGCCCACGGCGCAAAACCTGCCTCCGCCAACGCCCCCGGCGGCGAAGATCAAAAAGCACAAACGCGGCTTCTTTGCCCGCCTGTTTGGCATCGGCAAAAAGCACAGCCACCATCACCATTAATCCATATTGCTTGGCGCGGGCCCCAGCGCGGCTGCCCACCCCAACGCGCGCCGCTGCGCGTTGGGGGCTCCGGGTTCGCCGCGCGTCCCGCTTACGCACCGGCCGGGCCGCAGCGATTGCCGGCGCGCCTGCGGCGCGGGGGAATTTCGCGGCCTTTCCGCGCCCGCTTTGCTCCCCGAGCAAATGGCGCGGCCCCCGCGATCGGCGACGGGTCCGTCCGGACGGACCGGGACGCGCCCAGCCAGCAACGATCCCGCGGGCAGCGGCAGCCCGGAGCCATGCTGGTAGGCTAAGGGCATGGACAAGCGGGTGGCTTCGGCCGACGCGGCGGTGGCGGACATTCCCGCCGGCGCCAGCGTCATGATCGGCGGCTTCGGCTTGTGCGGGAATCCGGAGAACCTGATCGCCGCGCTGGCGCGGCGCGGCGTGGGCGGCCTCACCGTCATCAGCAATA
>JAKAUF010000403.1 GCA_021827785.1 Acidobacteriota bacterium
GTCGCCGCACGCCCCAGCGCCGCCGCCCTCACCGATCTCGGCGGTCTGGAGCAGGGGCGCATCGAATCCGCCGTTTCGGAATCCGGAATGGAATCGGGCGCTCCGGCGCCGGCCGCCGCGCCGCTAGCCGCCGCCGGCGCCGACGCGGACAACCCCATCGCCCGCCGCTGGTCGGAGTTGGCCCCCAGCTTTGGCCTTACCCCCACCTTGCCCCCGCCCCGTCCGCTGTCGCTTCCGCTCAGCGCCGCCCCGGAAGCCGCCGCCGCGCCGATGCCGCATGGCGCCGCCTGCGCCAGCCGTGCCGCCGGCGGCGAGGATTGGCTCGCCGCCGAGCCGCTGGCCACCGAAGGCGAGGACATCAGCCGCCTGGAGGCCCTGGGCCAAATCCGCGCCAGCTTCATCGTCGCCTCCAGCCCCCGCGGGTTGTGGCTGGTGGACCAGCACGCCGCCCATGAGCGCGTTCTGTTCGAGCAGTTGCTGGCTTCCATGCAGGCCGCCGCCGCCGGCCAGACGCCTCCCGCCCAGCGCCTGCTGCTGCCCGTCATTCTCCAGTTGCCGCCCGGCCAGTGGCTGCGCTTCGACGACATGGCGCCGGAGCTGCGCGCCGCCGGCTTCGCCATCGAACCCTTCGGTCAGGGCACCGTCGCCGTCCAGGCAGTGCCCGCCGGTTTGGCCGCCGACCGGGTGGAAGGATTCTGGACCGAATTGCTGGAAAGCGAGGAAGCCGAATGGCGCCGCGCCAGCCTGGAGCGCCGCCAGGGCCGCATCGCCGCCACGCTTGCCTGCCATGCCGCCATCAAGGTCAATATGCCCCTCGACGCCGAAAAAATGCGCTGGCTGCTGCGCCGCCTCGCCGCCACCCGCTTTCCCATGACCTGCCCCCACGGCCGCCCCGTGTTGGTGCATTATTCCCTGCGCGAAATCCAGCGCGCCTTCAAGCGTTAGCGCCGGCCGCGGATCCCGATTTCCAGCGGCGGAGCCAAAGCCCCAGCGGAAGACCATGACCAGCGAAGAACTGCATCAAGCCCGCCAGCAGCGCTGTCCGCCTCTCGGTGCGGGCGGCATCACCGCTTTCATCGCCGCCGTCGGCTACGCCACGCTGGCCCCCCAACCACCTTGGGATCTTCCCGCCTTGGCCGCGCTCGCGCCGCCCGAGTCGGAGCCCGTGTTGGTGGCCGAGCTGGAGGCCGCCATCGCCGCCCACTCCGTCTGCGAGATTGAGGGCCTTGGGCCCGCGCTGGTGTACATGCCTCCCGATCTGTTCGCCGACGCCTACCTTTGCCGCGCCGGCCGCCTGCCCGCCGATCGTCGCGACCTTCCCGCCGCGGCGGGCCGTCCCGCGCGTCCCCCGTCTCTGCCCCACGCCTCGCCGCTCGCCGCCGAAATCGCCGCCCGGCTTTGGGCCGCTCCGCCGCTCACCGCCTCCCAGCTGCGCGACGCCATCGGGCCGCAACGTACCTCCATCCTCGCCGTCCTGGCCGCCGGCCGGGAGTTGGTTCGGGAACTGCAAATGCTGCGCGTTGGCGGCTCGCGCGCCGATCCGCTCTGGGCGCCGGCGTCGTTCATCTTTCCCGAACTCCGCCTGGCGCTGGAGCATACCTCCCGCGACACCGCCGCCGCCGCGCTGGTCTCCAAATATCTGTGGCTGATGGTCGCCGCCACCGAGGAGGACGTGGCCGCGTTCTTCGGCCCGCTTTTTTCCCTCAGCCGCTTGCGCGGCCTGCTCGGCGCCTTGGTCGCCGCCGGCGCCCTGCTGCCCGCCTCCGTGGACGGCCGCCCCGGCTACCAAGTCGCCGCCGCGCCCTAGCCCGCGCCGCGCCTTCAGCCCGGCCTCATCCCTCCTCGCGTAGCTTCGAGGCTGGCGCAAATGCGCCATCTATCGGAGGAATGCAAAATGAAGTCTGCGATTCAGTCAATATGCCGCGCCGCCGGGCTGATCCTGGGCGCGGGCTTGCTCATGTCGCTGCCGCTGCTGGCCCAAAGCCAGAGCCAACTCCGCGCGCAGGCCAAGATCACTTACCGCCAGGCCCGTCACACCGCCCTGGCGAAAGAGCCCGGCCGCATCCTGAGCCATGAGCTGGAGCATGAGGACGGGCGCGTGATCTACACCTTCACCATCCACAACCGCCATGGCTACCATGAGGTCAACGTGGACGCCCGCACCGGCCGCTTGCTCGAGGACAGCCGCGAGAGCCGCGCCGAAGCGCTCGCTGATATTCGCGAAGCCCGTCACGACCGTCACCCGCATTAATCGGCGCCGACCGGCGGGGCCCGGAGGTCGTTCACGCCCCGCCGGTTTTCGCTACGTCGGCGCCAGCTGCCGGCCGTTGCCGGCGCCGTGCTTTTGCGCCCACGCTAGTAGCGCGCGCGCCGCCTGGCCGCGATGGGAAAAGCGCGCCTTGACCTCCGCCGGCAGTTCGCCGAATGCGCATCCCGCCGCCGGGGAATAAAACAGCGGGTCGTAGCCGAAGCCGTTCGATCCCCGCTCCGCGGTCAGGATGGTTCCCTCGGCGCGCCCCGTAAACGTCTCCGCCACCTGCCCCTGCCGCGCCACCGCCAGCACGCAGACAAACGCCGCCTGCCGCCGTTCGCTGGGCACGCCCTCCAGCCGCCGCAGCAAAAGCGCGTTGTTTTCCGCGTCGCTGGCCCCCTCGCCGGCAAAGCGCGCGGAATAAATCCCCGGCGCGCCGTTCAGCGCCGCCACCTCCAAGCCGGAATCGTCCGCCAGCACCCACTCCTCGCCGCCCCAGGCGCGGCTGTACTCCGCGGCTTTTTTGGACGCATTGGCCGCAAAGCTATCGCCGTCCTCGATCACCGGCGGCAAGCGGGCAAATCCCGGCAGCAACGCCACCTCCAAGTCCGGGGCCATGCCGGCGAAATCCCGCAGCTTGCCGGGATTGCTGGACGCCAGCCAGATTTTCATCGCCCGGCCGCCAAGGGCGGCGGCGCGCCCAGCGCCTGTTCCAGCGCCCGGCGCTGCGCCGCCATCAGCTCCGCAATGCCGCCCCTGGCCAGGGCGAACAGCGCCTGCGCTTGCGCCTCGTCAAAGGGCGCGCCCTCGGCCGTGCCCTGAATTTCCACGAACTTACCGCCGCCGGTCAGCACGATGTTCATGTCCACCTCGGCGCGGGAATCCTCGGTGTAGTTCAAATCCATCACCGCCTCGCCCGCCACCACGCCCACGCTCACCGCCGCCAAATAATCCCGCAGCGCGCTGGCCGCCAGCGTTTTGGACTGCCGCATCCGCTCCAGCGCCAGCGCCGCGGCGACGAATCCGCCGGTAATCGCCGCCGTGCGCGTGCCGCCATCGGCTTGCAGCACGTCGCAGTCGAGGATCAGCGTCCGCTCCCCCATTCGGCCCAAGTCCACCACCGCCCGCAGCGCCCGGCCGATCAGCCGCTGAATTTCGTGGCTGCGGCCCGAAACGCGCCCCTTGCTCACTTCCCGCGGCGTCCGCGTCAGCGTCGCCCGCGGCAGCATCGCATATTCCGCCGTCAGCCAGCCTTTTCCCTGGCCGCGCAGAAATCCCGGCACCGTGTCCTCGACCGTCGCCGCGCACAGCACCCGGGTGTGGCCGACCGAGATCAGCGCCGATCCCTCGGCGGTGGGCAGAAAATCCGGTTCAATCGCCACCGGACGCAGTTGTTGCGGAGCACGCAGATCAGCACGCATTCCTTTGAGTCTAGCCTGGCGCCCGCGCCCGCGGCGCCGCTTCGCTTGCCGGGGGCGGGCCGCCCCAACCGCAAGCGCGCCTGCGGCGCTAGGGAATGTCGCGGCCTTTCCGCGCCCGCTTTGCTCCCCGCGCCAAAGGCGCGGCCCCCGCGACCTGTCTATAATCGGGGTATGGGCTCTCCGGTCAAGGACGCAATCGCCATCGCCAAGGGCATGGGCGTAACCCTCAAGAACATGTTCCAGCCCGCGGTGACGGAGTTCTATCCCGACGAGCCGGTGCATTTCGAGGAGCGCTACCGCGGCGTCCACGTATTGCAGCGGGATGAAAACGGCTTGGAAAAATGCGTCGCTTGCTTTCTTTGCGCCGCCGCCTGCCCCAGCAACTGCATTTACATCGAGGCCGCCGACAATACCGCCGAGCAGCGCATCAGCGGCGCCGAGCGCTACGCCTCCGTCTACAACATTGATTACAACCGCTGCATCTTCTGCGGCTACTGCGTGGAAGCCTGCCCCACCGACGCCATCACCCATGGCCATGGTTTTGAACTGGCCACCTACGACGCGAGCAATTTGATTTATCGCAAGGAGCAGCTGCTCGCCCCCGTGCCTCCCGCCGACCAGGCCCGATAGCCGCGCCGAGGACCACGTCCGCCCCGCGCCAACCCAAGCGGGACGCCCCGCCATTTGCGGGGCTGGGCCCCGCGCCGATCCATGTAGTTTGCCGCGTAATTTGCCGCTCGTGGCGTTAGGCGTTCGATCGGGAGAGCTGCACAGCGTCCGACCAAAGGTGCCAATACGGGACCAAGGGCCAATCCTGCCGCTCTGGCTGCAAACCCACATCACGCGTATTGGCGTCAGAAGCGGAAGTGAGCACCGTTTCCCTCCCGCTCCCGTCAGCCACAATGGCGCAGACCGCCCCGCTGAGCTGGCAGCAAGAGCAGATTTGGCTGCATGGCCAATGGGCGGGCGCGGCGCCCATCTATCAAGAAACCGTAGCCATTCGCCGCCAGGGCGGCTTTGCGGAAGCGCCCTTGCGTTCCATGCTCGCCGCTTGGGTGGCCCGCCATGACATTCTGCGCACGACGTTCGTGGCCGGGGCCGATGCGCCCGTCCAGCGAGTCGCCGCCCAGGCCGAAACGGCGCCGCTGGCCATTGCGGACCTCGCCAGCGAAACGGAGGCCCTGGCGCTGGCGCAAGCCGATGCGTGCACTCCCATGGATTTGGCCAATGGTTCGCTGGTGCGCGCCCGCTGGACGCGGTGGCCCGAGGGGCAAGGCGTCTATCTAACCTTGCATCATTTGATCTTCGATGGCGCCACCGTGCGCCAAATCTGGCTGCCGGAGTGGGCCCTAGCCTATGGCGCCGGCAGTTCGGAAGCGGCCCCGCCCGCGGCCGCGCCGGGCTATGCCGAGTACGCCCGCTGGCAGCGCCGGAATCCCGATGCCGCCGGCGCCGAGCGGGCCGCCGAACATCGCGATTTCTGGCGCCGCCACTATCAGGGGGAGTGGCCGCGGTTGGAGTTGGGCGGCGACCCCGCCGCGCCACGCTTCGCCGCCGTCAGTCGGCGTTTCCGTCTGGAGCCCGCCTTGTGGGCGGCGCTGGCCCGGACCGCCTCCGCCGCCCGCGCCACGCCCTTCATGGTCCTGCTCGCCGCCTGCGCCGCGCTGCTCCATCGCCTGGGCGGGCAGGAAACGGTCATCGTCGGCCTTCCCGCCGCCGCGCGTGGCGAGCGCCGCTGGGCGCGGCTGGCTGGGCCGATGGTCAATACTCTGGCCTTGCGCTTCGACTGCGGAGGTAATCCCAGCTTCAGCGCCTTCCTCCGCCAGGCCCGCGACAACCTGCTGGATGCGTTGGCGCATGAAGAGTATCCCTACACGTTGGCCCTGCGCGAGGCGCCGGGGGAGAGCACCGCCATTGGCTTGGAAGCGTATCTTTCCTTCCAGCCGCCGGATGAACATCCCGTTCCCGGTTGGGAACTCAGCCATCTGGAGGTGGAAACCAGCGTCAGCAAGTTTCCTCTCCATTTCGATCTCGAAGCCGCGGCCGGCGGCGCCGAGGGCCGCTGCCATTGCCAATGCTCGCGGGTGGACGCCGCCTTGGCTACGGCGCTGCCGGAGCATTGGCGGGTGCTGTTGGCCGGCGTCGCCACCGACGCGCAGCAGCGCCTGGGCGCGCTGCCGCTGCTGTCCGCCGAACAACGCCGCGCCGTGCTGGCCCTCAGCCGCGGCCCGGAGCCGGCCCTGCCGATCGGCTCGGTGGCCGAGGTGTTTGCCCGCCAGGCGGCGGCGACGCCGGAGGCGGTGGCGGTGGTGGCGTTGGAACCCGCCGCGGCGCCGGGGGCCGCGCCCCACCGCCGCGTGCTGACCTACGCCGCGCTCCAGCGCCGGGCCGAACAATTGGCGCGAGGCTTGCGCCGCGCCGGCGTCGCCCCCGGCGATGTGGTGGCCCTGGCGCTGCCGCGTTCGGCGGATACCATCGCCATCTTTTTGGCCCTGCTCGCCTGCGGCGCCGCCTATCTGCCGCTGGAACTGGATGATCCGCCGCAGCGGCGGCAGCGGCAGTGGCGAGCCGCCGGCGCGCGCTGGCTGATCGGCAGCGGCGAGAGCGGCCTTTGCGCATTGGAGATCCAGGAACTGATTCGCCTCGGCGCCGCCCCCGAAGCCGCGCCGCTTCCCGCCGTTTCGCCAGAAGCCATCGCCTACATCATGTGCACCTCGGGCTCGACCGGCGAGCAACTGCCCGTCCGCATTCCCCATCGCGGCATCCTGCGCTTGGTCGCCAACCCCGGTTACGCCCATTTTGGCGCGGACGAATCCTGTTTGTTGCTGGCGCCGCTGGGTTTCGACGCCTCGACGTTTGAGATCTGGGCGCCGCTGCTGAACGGCGGCCGCTTGGTGATTCCGCCCCCCGGTCTGCCCACGGCCAGCGAGTTGGGCGATTGGATCCGCCAGGAGGGAGTGACGACGCTGTGGCTGACCACGGCGTTGTTCAACACCGTCATCGAGACCGCGCCCCAGGCGCTGGCGCCCCTGCGGCAGGTGCTCACCGGCGGCGAGGTGATGTCGCTGCGCCACATCCGCCTGGCGCGGCAGTTGCTGCCCGGCGTGGCGCTATTCAATGCCTATGGGCCGACCGAAAACACCACGTTCACCACGATGCATCCGGTCGCCGGCGCCTCCGGCCCCATGCCCCTCGGTCGTCCCATCGCCCATTCCCAAGCCTATGTTGTGGACCAATATGGCGCACTGGCGCCGGCCGGCGCCGCCGGCGAGCTGTGGGTGGGGGGATTGGGCCTGGCGGCGGGTTACGTCGGCGGGCTGGCGGCGGAACGCTTCGTCGCTCCCGAGTGGCTAGGCGGTGAACGGCTGTTCCGCAGCGGCGACCGCATGCGCTGGGAAAATGGCGAGCTGGCTTTTCTTGGCCGCCGCGATCAGCAGATCAAGCTGCGCGGCCTGCGCGTCGAGTTGTCAGCGCTGGAAGCGCATCTGGCCCGCCAGCCCGGCGTGCGGCAGGTGGCCGTGCTGGCCTCCGGCGCTGGCGCGGACCAGATGCTGACCGCCTTCGTCGCCGCGCAGGGCACCACCGCCGAGGTTTTGCGCTCCCGCCTCGCCGCCGAGCTGCCCGCCGCCGTCATCCCCACCCGCTGGGTGATTCGCCCTGAGCTGCCCTGCCTGCCCAGCGGCAAACTGGATCGCCGCCAGCTGCCCGCCCTGGCCCCCGCGCCGCGGCGTGAGCCGCCCGCCGCGCACGCATTGTCGCCCCGGGAAGAGCAACTGCGCGCCATTTGGGAGCGCGCGTTGGGGCGCGACGGCATCGGCCGGGAGGATGACTTTTTCTCCTTGGGCGGGCACTCGCTGAGCGCCCTGCGCATCTGCGCCGAAATGGAACGCCGCTTCGGCCGCCGTCTGCCGCTGGCCGCCCTGCCGGCGTACCGCACCATCGCCGCGCAAGCCGCCTGGCTGGAGCAAGGCGGCGCGGCGGCGCCGGTGGGCGAAAATCCGCGCGCCGTTCCGTTACAAACCGGCGATCCGGCGCGCCCCTGCATTTATTCGGTCGAGGCCGGAGACCGCTTCCTGCGCGTCGCCGAGCAGATGGGTCCTCAGCAGCCCTGGTGGAGCCTGCGCCTCGCCTCGCTGGCCGAGCTGCCGCACCCCAGCCCAATGGCCGCCATCGCCGCGTATCATCTCCGCACGCTGCGGCAGCTCCAGCCAGAGGGGCCCTATCTACTGACGGCATGGTGCCAAAACGGCGTCGTGGCGTTCGAGATGGCGCGGCAACTCGCCGCCGCCGGGCAGCATGTCGCCTGCCTGGCGTTGATTGATTCCGTCAGTCCCGCCTATTTGCGCCGCGTGGGCGGTTTTTGGTGGCCCATCTTTCGTAGCCGTTACGCCTGGCACCAGTGGCGCCTGCGGCGCCAAGGCGTCGGCGCGCTGACGGTAAACCACGAGGCTGCGGCCTGGTCCAGCCCCGCCGGCGCCGCCTGGCGGCGCTGGATCTACCGCTGGCGGCGGCCCGCCGATCCGCCTCGCCTCGGCGAGCCCGCCGCGGTCGTGCAGCACGCTTTGCGGCGCTACCGCCCCACCCCCTATCCCGGCCGCATCGTG
>JAKAUF010000218.1 GCA_021827785.1 Acidobacteriota bacterium
CGCCCGGGTGGCGAAATCGGCAGACGCACGGGACTTAAAATCCCGGGTCTCGAAAGGGACGTGCGGGTTCGAGTCCCGCCCCGGGCACCAGGCGTAATGCGCGTGGCGCATGCTCGCCAGCGGGAAAGTGCAGCAGGCGCAGTTCTCCGCGAGAGAGCCGGCCGGCGGTGCGTCCACGGACGCGGCGGTTGCGATCGCGACACCGGCGGTTGTAGGCGTTTTGCACGAGAATCGCCGGTTCTAACCCCTACACCACTCGATACCTGCTCCTCTGTCCAGTTGCGCCCACCCCTAGCTGGCCCGCTACTCTCGGCCTACATGGCGGTTTCCCGGCCTGATGGGCGTCCGCCGTGCGGGCAGACATATGTCTTTGCGTCTCGGCGAATTGTTAGTCAAGGAAAAGGTGATCAGCGCCACCCAATTGGAAGAGGCGCTCGGTCACCAGAAGCGCCATGGCGGGCGCCTGGGCTCCGCCCTCGTCAAGCTTCGCTTCTGTTCCGAGGATGAAGTCGCCAGCTTTCTCTCCCGCCAATATGGCGTTCCCGCCCTGAACCTTAAGGACTTCGAGATTGACCGTAACGTCTTGAAGCTGGTTTCCCGGGATGTCGCCGAGCACAATCAGGTAATTCCGCTAAGCCGCAACGGCACCTCCGTCACGCTGGCCATGACCGATCCCAGCGAGTTGGCCGTGGTGCAGACCATCGAGTTCTCCACCGGCCTCAAGGTGATCCCCGTGGTCGCCACGGAGAGCCAGGTTCTGGACACGATCGGCAAGTTCTATTACGACGGCGTGGAAGAGGGCAAGCTCACCGAGCTGATGGACGAGATCGAGTCCGAGGAGCCCGGCGCGGTCGAAGTTCAGGACACCGAAAGCGACCTTGACTTGGAGGACTTGGAGCGCGCGGCGGAAGAGGCCCCGGTTGTTCGCCTGGTCAACGCCATCCTGTTCGACGCGGTGCGCCGCGGCGCGAGCGACATTCACATCGAGCCATACGAAAAGGAGTTCCGCGTTCGCTACCGCATTGACGGCATCCTGCAAGAGATCATGAGCCCGCCGATCCGGCTACGCGACGCGGTGACCAGCCGCATCAAGATCATGGCCAAGCTGGACATCAGCGAGAAGCGCCTTCCCCAGGATGGCCGCATCATGCTGAAGCTGACGCGCGAGGGCCGCAAGCGCGTTCTCGACCTGCGCGTCTCGATCCTGCCGACGCTCTTCGGCGAAAAGATCGTGATGCGTCTGCTGGACAAGGAAAATCTCCGCCTGGACATGACCAAGTTGGGCTTCGAGCCGGAGTCGCTGGCCAAGTTTCAGGACGCGATTCATAAGCCCTACGGCATGGTGCTAGTCACGGGGCCCACCGGCAGCGGCAAAACCAATACGCTCTACAGTTCCGTCGCCCAGCTCAACACCCCGGACGTCAACATCATGACCGCCGAGGATCCGGTCGAGTTCCAGCTGCCCGGGATCAACCAGGTGCAAATGAAGGAGCAGATCGGCCTCAATTTTGCCGCCGCGCTGCGCTCGTTCCTGCGCCAGGATCCCAATATCATCCTGGTCGGCGAGATTCGCGATTTCGAGACCGCAGAAATCGCCGTCAAGGCGGCGCTGACCGGCCATTTGGTGCTCTCCACGCTCCATACCAATGACGCCCCGTCCACCATCAGCCGCCTCATGAACATGGGCGTCGAGCCGTTTCTCGTGGCCACCAGCGTGCATCTGATTTGTGCCCAGCGGCTGGTTCGCCGCATCTGTAGCCAATGCCTCCAGCTGCAGGACGTGCCGCTCCGCGAGTTGCTGGATATCGGCTATTCGGCCGAGGAAGCAAAGCAGGTCAAGATCTCCAAGGGGGCGGGCTGCTCCACCTGCAACGGCACCGGCTATAAGGGCCGCGTCGGGCTCTACGAGGTGATGGCGGTGGATGACGCCATCCGCGAGCTGGTCCTGGTGGGCGCTTCGGCGATCGAACTCAAGAAAAAGGCCATTGAGCGCGGAATGATTACGCTGCGCCGGAGCGGCCTAATGAAAGCGGCGCAAGGGATGACCACGCTGGAAGAGGTCCTGCGCGAAACCGTCCTCTGAAGTTTCCTGGATACCGACATGAACTACGGCCTCAGTGATCTCCTCAAGCGGCTGCTGGAACTGGAAGGCAGCGACCTCCATCTCGCCTCCAACGCCCCCCCCATGGTGCGCGTTCACGGTGATTTGCAACCGCTGGATCTGCCCGCCTTGACCCCGGCGGACACCAAGCATCTCGCCTATTCCGTACTGACCGATTCCCAGAAGCATCGGCTGGAGGAAACGCTGGAACTGGACTTCTCCTTCGGGATGAAGGGACTCGCGCGGTTCCGCGGCAACATCTTTCATCAGCGCGGCGCCGTGGGCGCCGTTTTCCGCGTGATTCCGGTGGATATCCTCGGCTTCGAAGCCCTGGAACTGCCGCCGATCGTCGCCAAGCTGTGCGATAAGCCCCGCGGCCTCGTCTTGGTGACCGGCCCCACCGGCAGCGGTAAATCCACCACGCTGGCGGCGATGATTGACCGCATCAATTCGAACGAACACGGCCACATTCTCACCATCGAAGACCCCATCGAGTTCGTGCACCAGCACAAGAGTTGCGTCGTCAACCAGAGGGAGGTGTTGGCGGACACCAAGGGGTTCAGCAACGCGCTCCGGGCGGCCTTGCGCCAAGACCCGGACGTGGTCCTCATCGGCGAGCTGCGCGACCTGGAGACGATCGAGAGCGCCCTGCGCATCGCGGAAACGGGCCACTTGACCTTCGGCACCCTGCACACCAATTCCGCCGTCAGCACCATCAACCGCGTGGTGGACGTCTTCCCCGCCTATCAGCAAGCGCAGATTCGGGCCCAATTGTCGCTGGTGCTGGAAGGCATTCTGTGCCAGTCCCTGCTGCCCCGGATCGGCGGCGGCCGCTGCATGGCCATGGAAGTCCTGGTGCCGAACGCCGCGGTTCGGAACCTGATCCGCGAGGATAAGGTTCACCAGATTTACTCCAGCATGCAAACCGGCCAAGACAAGTACGGAATGCAGACGTTCAACCAAAGCCTGCTGCAGTTGTATCTCGCCCGGAAAATTACTCAATCGACCGCCGTGACCGCCTCCTCCTTGGTGGATGAGCTACAGGACATGATGAACCGCGCCGAGCAAGGCGCCGGCCCGCGCCCCGCCATGGCCGGCGCGCGGCGCTAACGAGGAATCCCCATGCCAACGTACACGTATCAAGGTGTTGCCCGCGGCGGCCAGCGCGTCAACGGCGAGCGCATCGCCCCCAGCAAGCAAGCGTTGCAGATCGTCTTGCGCCGGGAGCAAATCTCTCCGACCCGTATCCAGGAAAAGGGCAAGGAAATCGCCATTCCTTCGTTCGGCAGCCGCAAGGTGACCGCGAAGGATCAGGCGGTCTTTTTCCGCCAGTTTTCCGTCATGATCGACGCCGGCCTGCCCTTGGTGCAGTGCCTGGAGCTGATTGGCGGCAACCAGGAAAATCCCGCGTTTGCCCGGGTGTTGGCCTCGGTGCGCAGCACCGTCGAGGGCGGTTCGACCCTGGCGAATGCGATGCGCCAGCATCCCAAGGTGTTCGACGATCTCACCACCAACATGATCGAGGCGGGTGAGACCGGCGGCATCCTGGACACCATCCTGCAGCGCCTTTCCACCCACATCGAGAAGATCGTCAAGCTGCGTGCCGCCGTCAAGAGCGCCTCGATGTATCCGATCACGATCATCAGCTTCACGGTTTTGATCGTCTTCTTCCTGCTCTGGAAGATCGTGCCCATCTTCACCAACTTGTTCGCGAGCTTGAACGCCAAGCTGCCGTTGCCGACCATCATCGTCATTCGACTCAGCACGTTCATCGGCTCTTTCTGGTACTTGATCCTCGGTTTCCCGGTGGTGCTGTTCATCGTTCACCGCCAGGTGAAGAAGACGCCCAAGGGCCGCCTGTGGCTGGACAACATGCAGCTCAAGCTGCCGAAGCTGGGCCCGGTGATGCGCAAAATCGCGATCGCCCGCTTTACCCGCACCTTGGGCACCCTGATCACCAGCGGTGTGCCGATTCTGGACGGCTTGGCGATCACCGCGCGCACCTCGGGCAATGCCGTGATCGAACAAGCGTTGATGCGGGTTCGCCGCGCCGTGGAGACCGGTCGAACCATCATTGATCCGCTGCGGGACAGCGGCATCTTCCCCAACATGGTCGTGCAAATGATCGGCGCCGGCGAACAAACCGGCGCCATGGACGCGATGTTGCAGAAAATCGGCGACTTCTACGAGGAAGAGGTGGATAACGCCATCAAGAACCTGCTGGCGTTGATGGAGCCGATCATGATCATGGTCCTGGGCGTCGCCGTCGGCGGAATCGTCATTTCGATGTACCTGCCCATGTTCAGCCTGCTGGCGCAGATGTCCAGTCAGGTTCACTAGCCTCGAGGCAGCGGATCCCCGTGCCCGCGGGGGCCTATCCCGCGCGGCAGTAATCCGCTGTGTTCGCGCCGCGAATCGCGGGCGCCGCGCCGCTGGCTCTGCGAGCGGCGGCGGCGCGACAGGCCATTCGCGGGGGCCGCGCCATTTGCTCGGGGAGCAAAGCGGGCGCGGAAAGGCCGCGAAATTCCGCGCGCCCTAGGCGCGTTGGCAATCGCTGCGGCCCGCCCCCGGCAAGCGACGCGGCGCGGCCCCCAAAGCCGGGGTCCCCAACGCGCAGCGGCGCGCGTTGGGGTGGAGCGACGCGTCGGCTGGGCTGGGGCGGGCTGGGGCGGGCTGGGGTCCCCGGCCCAGCCGGCGCCTAAGCGGGGCGCGCGGCGCAGCCGCGCTGGGGCCCGCGCCAAGCAATGGTTTAGTGCTTTTTGGCGAAACCCCGCACGACGCATTTCACCAGCGATTCAATTTGCGCCTTGCTGAGCTGCCCCTTGAAGGCTGGCATCCTGCCCTTTCCCTTGACGCCGTGCTCGACGGCGGAAATCAGCTGGGAGGTCGTGTGTTTCGCCTGCCATTGCGCGTCGGTAAAGTTCGGGGTATGAATCGCGGCGTAGCCCTTGCCATTTTCTCCGTGGCACATTGCGCAGCGGTCGTTGAACGTTTGCCGTGCGCGTTGGCAGTTTGCGGTTGGCGCGGCGGCAAATGCGGCAGCGCCGGCGGAGAGCGCGGCAGCCGTGAACACGGTGACTGCCGAACGGGTCAGTGGGTGCATATCCCCTCATTTTACAGTGCAATCAGCCGGGATCCGCGCAGTGCGCTCGCTTCCGAACCGCCGCGAACTGGCAGCTACCGTGGCCGCTTTTCTTCCGCCCGGCGCCAGTCATCCCAAATACCGTCGTAGCGGGTCCACTTCGCCGGTCGGTAGCTGGTATGGACGTCGGGCACTTCCAGCTTGCCGTGGCCAAATGTGCAGATGTATTCGGTGTTGGGGGTTCCACCCAGCATCACGGAGCTGAAGACGCCACTCGCGGCCGGCATTCGCAGACGCCGTCCACACGTCCGGCAACGATAACGCTGGTCCCAGGCGCAAATGGCCAGCAACCCCGCGGCGCCGAGGCCCAACAAAAACACCGCCAGCGTGTATCCCAAATCCACCCCCAGCCGCGGCCAGTTGGCGAGCAATCCGCCTGGATGGGGTGGTAAGAGCCGCACCACCAGCGCCCACAGACCCACGACGGCGACCGCGATGCCTAGCAGCTTTGCAGCCAGCCACAACCAGTACCGCATCCCCAACCTCACTGCGCGTTCAAGGCCAGTCTACCGCCAAGGCCATGCTGCGGAGTTACGCTGCGTGCGCGCCGGGCCGGACGGCGCGGGACGGCGAGGAAGCAGGGCGGAGTCTGGGCGGTTGGGGACGGCCGCACCTGTACCGTCGCGGTGCTGACGTAAATGGGGGCGGGAGCGGGATCGAGGCGGCGCGGCGTCGCCGGCCTGGTGAGGTTGGCCGGCCCGGGGCACGTGGCAGATGGTGCGGCTGGGGGGAGTTGGCCGGGCAAGAAGAGCACGGCCGGTGGGAGCGGCAAACGAGGAGGGGGAACGCCGGCCGGGCGGCGCTAGCCGTGCCGGAGCGAGCGCCTAGCCATGCCGCGGTGACCGGAACGGCAGGTATCGCTTGGGGCGCTGGTGTTCCACGAAACGCTGCTCCGCGACTCGCCGTTGCAGCATGGCGATGGTGGGATCGCTATGCGCGTGCTGGTAGTCGAACGCAAACCCCGACGGCCCTTGGGCTGGGCTTACGTGGCTGTAGAGGCCGTAACGCAGGGCGTCCATGCAGTCGTCCAGCGGATCGCCGGCGACCTTCAGGATGTCGTCCGGCCGAGCGGTGTCGTGAATCCGAGAAGGGATGGCCTCGATGAGCTGGCCGCAACGGCTGCTGATTACCAGCTCTCCGCTATCCAGCTGCGAATACACCAACATGGCGCCGCCGAGCCGGTCGGTGCTGGCGGGTTGGAACTCGATGCCGGAGGCCCGCCGCATCTGCTCGGCTAGGCTGAAGTCGTCCCCACGCTCGGCCCACGCGTCAGGCGAAAGATACCAGGCCGCAATCCGCCGTTGTTGGGCATCGTCCGCGGCGGTGCTGCGCCCCATGCGCCGCGCCAACGCGAGCGCGAAGTCCGCCGCCTTTTGGTGCTTGGCGGTATATTCCTCGAGGACGTAGACGCGCCCGTGTGGGTAGTTGGGGCCGGCCGGGCTCTTGCACAACAAATACGCCGCGGCTTGGCTGCCGTTAAAGCCGTAATCCGCCCCCACCCAATGCGGCCACCACGGCCGCTCCCCAATTTCCTCCCGCGCCACCACCATCCGCGCCGGATCCCAGTGGTCGAAAAACTGTCCTTCGTACACATCCCAGCAGCCTTCCAACAATGCTTTCCGGTAGGCTCCAGGCAAGGTCGCTAAGGATTGCGCGTAGTCGGCGTTCAGCAGCCGGTGGTCGTGGACGGTGCCGGGGATGAAGCAGGTTGTCTTGCGGATCGGCGCCTGGTCGCTGGGCCATACCGCGTCGGCGTAGATCTGTCCCGGCTGGCGGGATCGGGCGGTCAGCCGGCAGTGCGTGCAGGTAGGGCCATGAAAGATGGCCTTGTGGAGGCCGTGGCCGATGTTTCCCGGGTTGCTCGCCAATCGCAGGCGCAGCTTTAGCCCGGGATGGGTGGAGCGCAGGCGCGACAGCATATAGCGAATCGGGAACTCCGCGAAATGCGTGGACTCGTCGAAACCGATGAACGAATACTCCGCGCCCTGGTAACGGAAGATGTCCTTTTCCGCTTCGCAATAGGCGAACTCGATGGTGGCCCCGCTGGGAAACGTCCAAATCCTTTTGTTCTCGTGGTAGCGGGCCCCCAAGGCTGGGAACAGCTCGCGGCTGCGGCGAATCAGCGTCTTCTCTAGCTCTGGATAGCTGCGCCGAAACAAGATGCCGCGCAGTCCGGGATGAGCATGTTCCCGCGCCGCATCCACCAGCAAGGTTTCCGATTTCAGGGACCCGGCGGCGCCGCCAAACAGCAAAATTTGCGCTTCCGAGGCGAGCGCCTGGGCTTGAGGCAGGCTCTTGGGCGTCCAGTCGGCGGGGAATTCCCGGCTGGGCGCGGACGCCTCCTGAGGCTGGCCGTTCACACCAGGGTTGGGTTTGCGCATGAAGGCTGCGGGCTTCGGCCCTAGACGCGGCCGAGGTCCGATTTGGGCAAGGGCAGCAGCGCAAAGTGCAGGGTGGTCGCGCGCGGGGCCGCTAGGTTGCAGGCGGGATGGGCCTCGGCCCGGCGAATGGGGCCTGGGGCGGAAGTCAATGGCCGCGGCGCAGGAATGCCGAAGATGGACGTCAGTGCCGGCGGTACGATGGGATCGTAGGCGTGAAATTGCGCATTGCCGCCATCGGCGACGATCCCTCGGTGAATTTCACCCGACATGGCGCGCTCGTCATTGGGCCGGGTGAGCCCATTGGGCACGCCCCCGATCTCCGGTTCCCGCCGCCGGCCTAAGGCGCCGGCGGCCAGCGCCTGCACGCCCGGCGCCTGGGCCGCCAAGGGGGTTGCGCCGGGTTGGGCCATTAAGACGTCCAGCAAATCTTGATAGGTCATGGCGATCTCCTCGCGGGGCCGCGCCATTTGCCCGGGGAGCAAAGCGGGCGCGGCAAGGCCGCGAAATTCCCCCGCGCCGCAGGCGCGCCGGCAATCGTTGCGGCCCGCCCCCGGCAAGCGACGCGGCGCGGCCCCAAAGCCGGGGTCCCCAACGCGCAGCGGCGCGCGTTGGGGTGGAGCGACGCGTCAGCTGGGCTGGGGCGG
>JAKAUF010000222.1 GCA_021827785.1 Acidobacteriota bacterium
TGCGTACCCGTCTGCCCAGTCGCGGCGATCTTCGCCCTCGGCGACCTGCCCGGCAAGTGGGCGCGGTATGCGAAGGAAAACGCCGACTGGTTCGCCGCGGCCAAGCGCTAGACCGGGGCGCCGCGACGGTCCGGCTGCGAGCCGCGGCGAAGCCCGACCACTATCGTTGCAGCCGCTCGACCAAATCGAGGCGGGCTTTCCAGGGATCGGTTTCCGCCTTCGGCCCGGCCATGGTGAAGTTGAGGAGCTGGTCGCCGTGGGGAGAGATGGCGGGCCAGTGCGGCAAGCCGGAACCGTTGGGGTCGCCGGACTTGACGAACCGCACCCAATAGGCGTGCATGGCATGGGCCGCGGCCAGATCCTGACGGGTGATGCCTTTGCCGAAAGCCGACCACATGGATAGGGGCAAGGTATCAAAGGCGTAGGGGATCTCCGAGGAATGCGGCGCGCCGGGCAGGCGGCCGCGCAAGGCATGGGCCACGTACGAAAAGCGGTATTCATACGCGGGCTCGCCGACGCGGGCGAATGACCGGGCCACGAAGCGGGCCGGTTCGATCATCATGCGCACGGCGGCGACTTCATAGGCGACTGCATTGACCGGTTCATGCCCGCTGGGATCGAAGGCGCGGCGCGCCGCGGCGCGATGCGGACCGAAGGGACGAAACACCGCGGCCAAGGTCTTGGCGCGGGCGAAGCCAAGGTCGAGGCTGTTGGCGCCGACGATCACCGGCACCCGGGCTTCGCCGCCCGCCTTCAGCACCGCCTCGGATGACTGCACGACCACCTTGCCGTCCACCATCGGGCCGGAATAGATGGCGCGTTGGGCGCCCATGCTGGCCATGTTGATGCCGTCCACGATGGACTGCGCCGGCAGGCGGCGCAGCGCCGCGAGCGCCTTCGCGCCCGTGCCGCGGATGCCCATCTTGCGCGCGAAGGCGATGCCGTCGGCTTCCGCCGAAGGCTGGCCGCCGGGTCCGGGATGATTCAGCGGCGGAGCGGGCAGCAGGTTGTCGCGGCCGCCGCCGGATTCGATGATGGCGCCGGCGAACAAACCACGCGCCAGCGGCGAGGTCAGTAGCGTGTTCACCGACATGCCTCCAGCGGATTCCCCGCAAATGGTCACATGGCGCGGATCGCCGCCGAAGGCGCGGATGTTGCGCCGCACCCAATGCAACGCCGCGATCTGATCCATGAAGGCGTAGTTGCCGACCCGTCCTCCTTGGTGGTCGAGGGCGGGAAAGGCGAAGAAACCGAAGCGGCCAAGGCGGTAATTGAAGCTGACGAAAACGACGCCGTCGCGGGCAAAATGGGCGCCGCTGTACACCGCGGGCGAACTGCCGCCGTTGACGAAGCCGCCGCCGTAGATCCAAACCATCACCGGCAAGGGCCGGCGGGCGTGGCGCGGCGCCCAAACGTTCAGGTACAAGCAATCTTCGCTGGGCTGGGTGCGCAGGGGGGCGGCGTCGCCGGGAAACGGCAGCTGCATGCAGTCATGCCCGAAGCGCGTGGCCGGGCGGATGCCGCTCCACGGACGAACCGGCTGCGGCGGCCGCCAGCGCAGGCGGCCGACCGGCGGCTGGGCATAGGGAATGCCCTTGAAGATCATCAGCCCGCCGCGCGCGATGCCGCGCACGCGCCCTGACTGAATGCGAACCACCGGACCCGCCGCGGGCGGCGCCGCGAACACGGGCGCGGCGGCAAGGACCGCCAGGGCCAGAACGAACGGCAGCGGAAGATAGAGGCGAGAGAGTTTCATATATGGTTTCCGGCTAGGCGAAGGCGCCCGGTCACACTTATTTACCTAGCGGAGTCATGATCTGTCAATGGATCGGCGCGGGCCCAGCCCCGCCCGCGGCGGGGCGTCCCGCTTGGATGGCCGCGGCGCGGAGCCCCGCGGACGCGGGCGCGGGGCCCGGGGGCCGCGCCGCGCGTGCAAGCCGCAAGCGGCGCCGGAGACAGATGGAGGGGTAACATGGCGCAGCGCTGACCGGTGGCGACCGGCGGTCCCACACCAAATCCCAAGTGCACGGCTGTCCGGCCTGCGGGCCCACAACTGGGGTCACCCCTGGCCGTGGCTGCCACACGCCGCGGGATTGCGGGCGAACCGCCCATCAACCCGGCCGACCGCTCCGCCGCCGGCAGGAACGGCGGTGGCGCTTAGCGGTGCGACTGCCTAATGCCCGGACGGCGGGGCTGGCTTGGCCGCCGCCAGACCGCCGAACAATAGGCGGCCCTGGTCCCGGCGGACAGCCTGCCAAAAGCGCCGCACCGCGGCGTAGCGCGCGGCGGGAACGGTGAAGGCGTTGATGGCGAGCGTACGCTGCACGTGCAGGACCGGGCCGGATGGCGTCTGGGTGAGCCACACCCGGCTGCTGTAACTCGCGTCGGGCGCCGCGCCTTGCTGCGCATCCGGCGGGGCGTCATTCGGTGCGGCGGGTCCGGCGGCGGATGGCGCGGCCAACACCAGGTTGACCGGAGACGGCAAGGCGCCGACCTGAAGGTTCCGGGCCAATTGGATACGGTAGAAATCCGTCCGCGACCCCACCGTACCCAGCCGGATGGGATACCGCCGCGCGCCGTCTTCCTGCAAACTGGGCGTGGCCAAGGGAAAAAGCCAGGGCGGGAGCACCACGGTCGTTCCGGATAATTGCAGGTAGGGCCGGACCGTCAAGCGATACCGCACCAGCACGGTGCCGCCGTCCTGCGTGCCGTTCCAATCCGCGAGCTGAATGCCGGGCAAAACGCGATCGAAGCGCACTTGCCAGCGCCGCTGCTGGCGGGGGGTAGGATCCATTTGCCCGTGCATCCGGCCGGCAAACACGCCGGTGCGCACTTCCTCGACGCTGCCCAGCAACGAACCGTCGCCGCGCATGACGAACCGCGCGGAGCGCAGGCGGCGATTGAGGGCCGATGCCAGCACGGGCAGTTGCACGGACCGGCCACCGGCATGCGAGACCAGCAGCGCTTCCCCGCCCTGCTCCGCCGCCGGCAGCCAGCCCCAGGGAGTCGCGGGATCGGTGGGATCGAACAGCAGCAGGTGTCCCGGCCCGGGGGCGCCCAGCCAGGCGTAAAGATTGCTCGCCGCCGTCTTGTCCGGCCAGCGAATGGCGACGATCGCATGATCGAAGCTCTTGGGGCTGGCATAGCCGCGGGGCACGATGCCGCGCTCCGCGTTCAACAGGACGTAATCCGCCCGCACGCCCAGCGTGCGCAGCATGGCGATCAGCAGCGTGGCCTTGTCCTTGCAGTCGCCGTAGCCGTTGGCTAGCACCGTCGCCGCGGCATGCGGCTGATAGCCGCCCAGGCCCACTTCCACCGCGGCATAGCGAATGCGCTGCTGCACATAGCGCGCCACGGCGGCGATCTTTCCGGCCAGCGTCCGCGGGCCGGCAACCAACGCCGCCGCTTGCGCGCGCACGGCCGCGGTCGGGGCGGTACGGCCGGCGGTGAGCCGCTGGAACCAGGCGCCGGTGGCCTGCGCGCTCAAGGGCGACAACGCCGGCAACGGCGATGGCGGCGCCAGGGTCAGCGACATGGCGCCGGCGATGGATTCTTGCGGCGGCATCGCCGGCTGCGAAGGCAATCCCGGCACGCCGCGCAAAACCCATTGCCGCTGGTCCGGGCCTTCCTGCCCCGGCTGGGAAGGCCAATGGCGCCAATGGGCCAAGGCTCGCCAGCCCGGCGGCAACCGCACGGTGAAGCGCGCGTCGAGGTCGGGGTACTGGTGCTGAAAACGCCAGATATGCTGCAAAATCTCCGGCCGCACCCGGCGGCGAATCTCGAAGGCCAGGAGCGTGCCGGGCGGCGGATCGGGCAGCGACAACTCCACCAGGCGATAGCGAACATAGCCGGGAAACGCCATCAGGGGGTTGATCCAGGTGGCGTCGCGGCGGCGCCAGCGCTCCCATTTGCCGCCGGGGAGGCGCTCCCAGCCGCGAAACCGCTTGAGCTGAGTGTCGTGGTCCACGACGGTATCCTGCGTCGCCAGCCACGCGCCCTGCGGCTGCAAGACGCGGTAGACGCGCCGCTGCCACAGCCGCCAGCGGCCGTTCCGGCGCACCGTTAGGCGGGTATCGCGGAAGAGGATGACCCCATCTGCCGATTGCGCGGCGGCGGGCACGGCGGCCGCCGCATGCCGGCGCACCCAAGCCGGGATGTTGCCGGCCCAGGCGGCGCCGGCGAGGCCCGGCGCGGTCATCGCCAGCACCAGGCCCAGGCAGCACACCCTCCGCTTCATTGCGCCTGCACCACGGGCGCGGTGACGCCCACGGCGATCTGGCGGTTATCCGCCTGCGCGACCGCGGCAAAGAACTCCTTCACGATGGTGTAGTCGTTCACCGGCACCATCACCAAGTCCACGCGCAAGCGGCGCTGCATATGCAAGATGCGGCCGCCGGCGGTGGGCTGCAAATAGGCCCGTTCGCTGAACAGCAGCGGGGAGTTCGGCGGTGGGTCGGTGGGCACGATCGCCGGCGGCGGCAACGCCGGCGTCGCCGCCTGCGGCAGCAGATGAATGGCGATGGTGTCGCTGTGCAGATAGGGATGGGGGAAATACAGCGGTTCCAGGCGCCGCGTGGCAGTTAGCAGCGGCCCCCGTCCCAAGCTCATCATGCCTTCGGACCACACCACGCCGGCGCCGAGGTTCGGCAGCCTCACCTGCCAGCGCGCCTGGAGCGCTTCCGCGCTCGTCTTCCAGCCCTGGCTGGAGAGCATCTTCAGTTCGGTCCCTTGCGGCAGCCAGCCACGCGCCCGGCCGGTGAGCGCGCGGGCGCGCCCGGCCGCGTCGCGCTGCCGCCAGGATTCGCGCAGTCCCAAAGCGGCTTCTCCAGTCCAGCGGGCTTGCAGCGTGCCCACCCAGCCGCCGGCCGCGGCCCAGTGCAACTGCAAGTGGCGGTCCCGCTCGGCGCCGCTGGGAAGCGGCATGGGCAGTTGCACCCACTGTCCGCCATGCCGGTTGGCCACGAGACCCGGCACGCCGGTTTCCCACCACAGCAGCACGCCATAGGGACACTGCCCGGAGGGATCGAGGAAAACCGCGTCCTTCCCCAGCCGCACCAGCACCAGATCGTTGCTGACCTGATCGGGATCCTCAATGGCAGCGGAAAAGACCTCATCCCGGCGTTCGGCGCTGTGCACCCAATAAGCCGGGAAGCCCGCCGCCCGCGCCAGCGCCACCAGCGTCAGGTTGATGCCCGTCCCGGTGGCGTAGTTGCGGCGCAACGCCGCCACCGCGGAATGGTCCGGCTTGGAGTTGGCGACCGTGGTCACGTCCAGGTCGCGAATCCGCAGCACGCGGCGATAAATGGCCCGCAGCCTCTGCTGCGGCGAGCCGGCCAAGTGCAGCGCCGCCACCACCGCTTTCAGCTTTTTCTTGTTGCCGGCGAACTTGCGCGCCGTCTTGGCCCACTTCTTGCCGCGGCCGCGCCAAAAATACTTCGGCGCGTCAATATGATGCGTGGAGTAGACGAAGACGACGCGCTTGCGCAGCAGTGCCAGCGGCGGCGCCAGGGGTTCGTTGGGAAGCGCGGGAATGTTGTTCAAGCGCAGCGTCACCTGCCGCCCCTTGACCACGGGACCATGGCCGGCGGGCAGGCCGGTGGAGAAATACCGCAGCGGATACCGCGGATTGACGATCAGCTTGAACTGCTCATGGCGGATGGGCAGGCGGCCTTGCAACTGCCAGATGGTCTCCGGCAACAAGGTGTAATAAACAAAGTCTTGTTCCTGCGGGGCGTTGTAGCCGAGCGTATAGCGGTAGTCGAGGATGCTGCCCACGCGGGCTTGGGGCAGGTCGAACTCCAGCGCCTCCACGCGATAGCCGCCGCCGCGGTAGATCTCCGCCCGCCGCACCCGGCCGTGGAACCGCACAATGGCGCCGTTGGGCTCGATGGTGCGGCCGCCGATGCCGGAGATGGTTTCCTCGGTGTGCAGATACGGTATCTTGACCGTCGCCTGGTCCACTCCCGCGGCACGCAAAATCTTCACGCGCAGAAAGTGCTGCTCGATATTCGCCTGATTGTCACAGACGACGCGCTTCTCCAGGACGATCGCCGCCGCCCCCGGCGCCTGCTGAGCTTGGAACTGCCGTTCCGCGGGAGTCACCACCGGCCAACCGCCCGCCCAGGCCAGCACCCCGAAACCTAAAACCGCCATCGCCGCGAAGATACGCGGCCCACCGCGCATTGCTCGCAAAGGTTGGGTCATTCCTCACCATTCCGGTCGTATCTCGGCCAATGTATTCCCTCCGGCTCAGGATGGCAATGAGGGCCGGACCATCGCCGCCCGTTTTCCTTCCCCAGGCGGGAACAAATGCTGCCGGATCAATGCTTTGCCGTTTTCGGCCTACTTCCGCTACGCCGTCGAAAATCCCGCGCTTTGCTGACCGGACGGACCGGCGGCGTGCGGCGCCGCCCGCCCACGAAGAACACCGCCATCGGCGCCGGCGCGGAAAAATCGGCGCGACATTGCTGGACGCGGGCGCCAGGAAGGCCGCTCCGCGCGTCCCGCTTGGCGTGCGAGTAAGGGGCGGGGCCCGGTTCGCCCCAACCCCCGCGGAGAGCCGTTGCGTGTGCTGAACGAGCACAGATCACCGCCACGGCGGCACCGACCGGCTATCGCCAACCGTACCTGTCCAGCGGCAGCACGGCGGAATGCGGCCTGCTCGCGCCGGCTTTGCCCAGGCGCGAGCCACGCGGCCCCCGTAGCCGCGGTTTGCGCCGGTCCGTCAGGACGACTGAGGATTGGCCCGTGATGCCACGGACCCGGCGCCGGCAGTTGCCGATCGGGCCTTGACCGCCTCCGCGGATACGCGGTCGGCGCCCCGGCGGCCAAGACGGCGCCTCAGGACGGCCGCCAGCCCCGCCAATAACATCGCCGGCGTTGGGGGACAGCCGGGGATGTAGGCATCCACGGGGATGACTTGATCCACCCCGCCGGCGACGGCCGGGCTGGCGGCGAATACACCGCCGCTGCACCCACAGGCGCCGACCGCCACCACCAACTTGGGCGCGGGCAGGGCGGCGTACGTTTGCCGCACCGCCTCCGCCATATTTCGCGTCACCGGCCCGGTGACCAGCAACAGGTCGGCGTGCTTGGGCGAAGCGACAAAATGGGCTCCCCAGCGCTCCAGGTCGTAGTAGGGGTTGGTCAGCGCGGCGATCTCCGCCTCGCAGCCGTTGCAGGAGCCGGCGTCGAGCTGGCGAATGTTCACCGCGCGCCCCAGCCAACGATCCAGCCGCGGCGGCTCCGCGGCCTGGGGTGGGATCTCCGCTCCGGTATCCAGGTTCCAACGGTGCACCAGCCCCTCTCGCCGCACGCCGCAAGCTTCCAGGTGGACCGCGGGTAGCACGGCCTCTGGCGCCGCCGCAGCACAGCGGCCGCAACCGATGCACTCGCCGTAATCCAGCTCGAACCAGCGGCCGCCGGAATCGGAGCCGCGGCGCATCGCCTCCGTGGGGCAGATGGCGGCGAGACGATCCGCCAAATCGGCATTCAGGCGCCTGCCCAGGACCTGGGGCATGCGGCTGCCGCCGGCGTTTGCACGGAGCAGCGCGTCCAGCGGCACCAAGCGGCTGGGCGAGCGCAGCGTACGGAGCAGCAGATCGCCCATCATCGGTCGCACCCGGAATAGGAGAGATTGAAGCTTTTGTTGATCATTGGAAAATCCGCGATGATCCCGCCGATCACCGCCGGCGGCAGCGCCGGCCAGTTCTGAAACGACGGCGAGCGGATGTGGCAGCGGACGATCCGGCCCTGTTGCAGCAACAGCCAATACACTAACTCTCCACGGGGCGATTCCACCGCCGCCCAGCCCCGCCCTTCGGCGCCGGCGGGGAAGCGGACGCGGACGTTACCCGGGGGCCAGTCGGCCAGCGTGGCGCGAAGAAACTCCACGGCGGCGGCCGCTTCCAGCATGCGGATCTGCGCACGGGCCATGACGTCGCCGGCGGCGAGCCGCGCGGCGGCCACGGCGCGGCGGCGGTAGGCGCCGTACGGGCGGTCTCGACGCAGGTCCAACGGGGCGCCGCTGGCGCGCGCCACCGGACCTACGGCGGCGAAGTCGCTCGCGGCCTGGGGGGTTAGCACGCCGGCCCCATCAAAGCGCGCCTGCACCGAAGGGTTGCGCAGCGCCCGGCCGCCCAGTTCCGCGAGCTCGCGGCCGGCGGCGGCGACCGCCCGCTCCAGCGCGGCGCGCTCCTGCTCCCCGGGATCCACCGTGACGCCGCCGGGTACGGCG
>JAKAUF010000423.1 GCA_021827785.1 Acidobacteriota bacterium
ACCAGGCCCTCGGCTACCGCACCCCGCTGGAGTTCCTCCAGGAACTCCAGCGGGGTGCGCCTCCTTCAACAGAGGTGTAACGCATCCACTGGACGAGTACAACGGCTTGGCCTTGGGCGGCGGAGCGATTATCCTGAGCCATGCTGCGCCGCTGGACGTTTTCCACCGTTACCGCGCTGGCGGCCTTGGCCGCCGCGCCGCTGTGGTGCCAATCCTCCTCTGCCCGCGCCTCCGCGGCTATCCATGCCGCGGAAAGTGGGCGCTGTGCCGCCGCGTTGCCGGCGCTGCGCGGCTTTGCCGCGGCGGCGCCCGCGCTGCGCCGGCGGATGGGCGTGGATTACATTCGCTGCGCGATGCTGTTGCATCGCGACGGCCCCGCCGCCAGCGCGCTAGAACGCATGCAACGGCTGTACCCGAACGACGCCGAGGTGCTGTACCTGGCGGTGCATATCTATTCCGGGCTGGCCGGCGCCGCTTCGCAGGCGCTGCTGCGCGAGCATCCGCGGTCGTACCAAGTGCGGGAGCTGGACGCGGAGGCGCTGGAGACGCAGGGGCAATGGGCCCGCGCGGCGGCCGCGTACCGCGCGGTGCTGAAGCTGCACCCGGAATTGATCGGCGTGCACTTCCGGTTGGGCCGCGTGTTGCTGTCCGAACCGCACGCGAGCCCAGCGGTTCTGGCGGAGGCGAAGCGGCAGTTCCAGGAGGAACTGCGCCTGGACCCCGACAATGCCGGGGCCGAGTTCGTGCTCGGCGACATGGATTTTGGCGCCCACCGCTGGGACGCGGCGATCGCGCATTTTCGCCGGGCGGCGGCGATCAACCCCGCGTTTGGCGATGCCTATCTCGGCTGGGGACGGGCCCTGGTCGTGCAACAAAAATACGCTGCGGCGCTGGCGCCGCTCCGCCGCGCAGCGCGGCTGGACGCACGAAATCCGACGCCGCATTACTACTACGCCTTCGCCCTACTGCACACCGGACATCGCAAGGAAGCCGCCCGCCAAATGGCCCTGCAGCAGCAAGCCAGGAAGAGGTTGGAAGCCGCCCGCGATCGCCTGCGGCGCGGGCTGCAGGGACTGCCGCCCGCGCATTAGCCGTGCGCCGCCCAGCCCAGAATTAGGCGTGGCTCAGCCCGATGCCGAGCGGGTGGAGCCGCGTCGTCAGAGCGCAAGATTGGCACGGACCTACCGTGCTGAAGGCCTCTCGCGGGGCCGCGCCCTTGGCGCGGGGGGGGGCCAAAAAGACGCGGGAGGCCGAGCAATTCCGCAGGGCGGCCCGCCCCCGGCAGGCAACGCTGCGCGGTCCCTAGCGATGCGGCGGCTGGGCCAGGACGAGCGGGCCCCCGGCCCAGCCGGGCCGGGGGCGGTACTGCGGCCAACGCCCATCCCTCACGCGGGACCGGCAAACCGCCGACCCCGCACGCCGCCTCCAATGCACACGCGCCGCCGCGCCACGCGGCGCTCGCCGCCAGCGCCTAGAAGTAGAACTTCAAGGCGAACTGGATGTTCCGCTCACCTTGGGAGCCGGTGACGCGGCCGAGGCCGGACCCGGCGAAAATGTCCGGTGAATCCAAGATCGGCGTGTTCGTGAAGTTGATAAAATCGGCGCGAAACTCCACTCTTCGCGCCTCGGTGAAGGGAAATATTCGCTGCAGGCTAACGTCCAGCGTGTCCAGTCCGGGACCGCGCACCACGCCGTTGCCGCAGCTGCCGAACACGCCCAGCGCATTGCCCGTGGTGGGATCAATGGGCTGCGTGGGCACGGCATAGGAGCTGGCGGAAAACCACTGAATGCCGCCCGCCGGCGAGGGCGCCTCGACATATTTGGCCGGTGCGACGCAGTTCATGCGGCAGCAGAAGGGGTTGTTGGTGGTTGAGGTGTCCGGTCCATCAGGCGTCATGGCGAAACCGCCATGCCACTGCCACATGGCGCTGCTCTGCCAGTTGCCCAAGACGGCGTTGCCCACCGAGCCCAGGTTGAAGGCCTTGCCCTTGCCCACCGGCAGCGCATACACCGCGTAGCTGCTCAGCGTATGCGTCGAGTCGAAGAAGCAGGGCCCCCACTCCGCTTTGAGGTTGTAGAGGTTGTCGGCGTACGGCTCCGAAGGCGTTGTCTGCCCGCCCCAGGAGCCGTAGTAGCCGCTGTTGTCGGTCATGCACTTGGAGTAGGTATAGGCCACCTGAAATTGCAGGCCGTTGCTGAAGTTTTGCTTCAGCACTGATTGCAAGGCGTCGTACCGCTGGTTGCCGATCGCGGAGGACCCGGAGATGCCGCCGATCTCGTTAGCCAGGGTGGGATTGCCCGCCAGATATGGGCTGGGGCTGGTCAAGCCGTTGGAGTGCAGCACCAGTTGGTTGAGGTGCACGGGAACCATGAGGTGCGTGCCGTGCTGGCCGACGTAGCCCACCTGCCAGGTCAAGTTGTTATTGAACTGATGCTGGATGGTGAAGTTCCACTCTTCCACCACGGCCGGCATCACGTGCGGGTCCCACAGCCGCAGCGTCGCGCCCGCGAAGGGGTTCGACGGATTGGATAGCACCGTCAAGCCCTGATCGCTGGTCGAACCCGGCAGGGCGGTCGGGCTGCTGCTGTTGTAGTTGGTCAAATACTCCGTCTCCAGCGGCGGATTGAGCGGCAGGCGGAGGTTGGTCCCGGTGCCTTCCATGTAAGTGGATAGGGTGTAGGCGCCGCGGATGACGGTGGCGTCATGGAACATCGCCGGCGACCAGGCGAAGCCCAGGCGCGGCTGGAAGTCGGCGCCGCCGTTGTAGGAGTCATACAGCGCGCGTCCGTTGGTGTAGGCCTGATTGGCGGCTTGCGTGCCGGCGTACTCGATGGTGCCGGCAAAGGGCAGGAAGTTGACCTGGCGGTTGTAGACCTCGACCCAGGGCGTGTGGTTCTCATAGCGCAGGCCGAGGTTCAAAGTCAGATGATCGGTGGCGCGGAAGTCGTCTTGCAGATACGCGGCGAAAATATTCGCCCGCTGCCCCCAGACGCCATTGCTGACGCCGCGGCCGAGTTGGTTGGGCAGGCCCAGGAAGAAATCCGCCTCGCCCGCGCCGCCGACCGCGCCGGGGCATTGGCCGTTCACCAGCGCCACGGTGCAGCTGCCCTGCACGTCGGTGTTGGAGGTGAACTGCCCGCTGTAGTTCATGAAGCCCCAAGCGCCGTTGTTGCCGGAGTAGTAGCTGTCAATGCGTTCGCGGAAGCCCTGGAAACCGAAGTGCAGCAGATGGCGGCCGCGGGTCCAGACCATCTGGTCTTCGTACTGGATGACCTCATCGTTGAACAACTGGCTGACGTTGCTGCTGCCGATGGTGCCGACGTTGCCGTTCATTTGCAGCGCCAGCAGCCCCGGCCCGGCCGAGTTGCCGCCGGCGATGCCAAGCTGCGAGGCGATATTGCCCAAGCCCTGGCCGTTGTTCAGCACGCCGGTGGTGACAGGCGTGTAGTTGCTGGCCAGGCGCGCCTCATTGACGAAATCCGCGCCGATGGTGTGCGTCCAATCCGCCACCACATTGTAGGTGCGGGCGAAGGTGTCACTATCGAAGTAGAGCGGGAACGAGTTTAGCGTCGGAATATCCTCGTGCAGCTCGGAATAGCGCACGAACAAGTGGTCCGCCGGACTGAGGGTGGCGTCCACGCGGACATCGCCCTGGTTGACGTTGGTGTGGCTGCTGGTGGTGTTGAACTGGTTGTTGAGGAGGTTGCCGTTGATGGGCGCGGGATACAGCGCGGTATCGGCAAACAGCGCCTTGGCCACCGGGTCAATCATTTTGATGGGGATTTGATTGTTGACGAACGGCTGGCGCTGGCCGTTGACCACGTTATCGGGGTTGTAGAGCTGTTCCGGCGCGCCGCTGGGCGGGTGCAGCAGTTGGCTGAAATCGCCCTGCCGTTCCTGCATGGTCAGCACGGTGATGACGTTGGTGCTGGAGGGATTGTCGAAGCGCTCGCCTTCGTAGTCGCCGAAGATGAACAGCTTGTTGTGCAGGATGGGCCCGCCGATGGTGCCGCCGAACTGGTTCCAGCGCATCTGCGGCCGGGGCGTGCCCTGCCAATTGTTGGCCCAGTTGTTGGCGTTCAGCACGTTGTTGCGGAAAAATTCATAGAGATCGCCGTGCCAGTGGTTGGTGCCGGATTTGATGGAGGCGTTGATGATGCCGCCCTGGAAATTGCCGTACTCGGCCGAGGCGTTGTTGGTGATCAGGTCGAACTCGGCGAGCGCGTCCGGCGCCGGGGTGTACGCCACGGCGTTTTCGGAGACCTGGTTGTTGTCGGCGCCGTCGAGCAGGAAATTGTCGCTCTGTTCGCGGTTGCCGTTGATGTAGGGCCGGCCGCCGTTGAAGGTGGCTTGGCCGTTGGTCATGCTGGAGGGGTTGGGCTGGATGCTGCCCGGGGCCAGCAGCGTGAGCTGCACGTAGTCCCGCGTGGCCAACGGCAAGGTGGTCACCGTGCGGGAATTGATAATGGTGCTGACCTGGGTGCTCTGGGTCTGGAGCAGCGGCGGTGCGCCGGTCACCTCCACCGTTTGGGTCACGGAGCCCACTCTCAGCCGGAAATTCACGTTCGCGGTTTGATCCAGAACCAGCGTGATGGCGGCGCGGGTCACCGTCTCAAACCCCTTGGCGGTCACCCGGAACGTATACTGCCCGACGGGAAGGCGCGGCAGGTTGTAGATCCCTGCCTGGTTGCTGACCGCCACATAGGGCGTGCCCTGCGCCACATTAGTCACGGTGATTTGCGCGCCGGGCACGGGCGCTCCCGATGGGTCGGTGATGACGCCGGTGATGGCGGCCATGGTTTGCTGCGCCGCCAAGGGCAGCGTCAGCGAGAAGCAACCCAACATCGCCACGGCGATGACGCCGGGCCTCCACGCACGTACCACTCGCAGGAATCGGGACATGAAACTCCTCCGTTTCGTCTCTACGTTGGTTTCCGGGCCGGGCGGATTTCCACGCGGTCGCGGTTACTTGACTCCACTTCCGCCCCGCGGCACAAGTTCCGAACGGTTACAGCCGGCGTTACGAACGTGACGCAGCGGAGCCAAGGCATTCATCGCAACTCTTTGTGTTTTAAGGCACAACTTGTGTTAAGATCCTTCTGTCCGCCACGGCAAGTGGAATGACGCAGTCTGCCGAGTGCGCCCCGCCTAGTCCTGCGGAAATCCGTAAGGTCCTTGGGCAGATACTGGCCGGGAAGGAGTTTCGCGCCAGCCACCGTTGCCAGGCCATGCTGCGCTATGTGGTCGAAGCCAGCCTCCAGGGCCAGGCGGAGACGCTGAAAGAACGCACCATTGGCATTGAGGCCTTTGGCCGACCGGCGGCGTACGAGCCCAGCGACGACGCCTCGGTGCGGGTGACCGCGAGCGAAGTCCGCCGCCGCTTGGCGGCACATTACGGCGCCAGCGGCAACGCCTACCCGATCCGCATCGTGTTGCCGGTGGGCAGCTACATGCCGCAGTTTGTGCGTTTACCGGCTCCGGCCGCAGCCCCAACCGCAGCCGCGGGGCAACCGCCGGAAGCGCCGCCGGCGCCTGGCGTCGAATCGGCCCCGAGTCCGGGGCCGCCGGCGGCGCGGCGGCACGGCTGGGTTTGGGTTTTGGCCGCGGGCGCGGCGGTCTTGGTGCTGCTGGCAGCGGTGCTTCTTCGGAACCGGCCGCCGGCTGCGACCACGCCCATCCGGGCTTTCTGGGCGCCGATTCTCTCCAGTCCCAATCCGGTCCTGGTGGGGGGCGCCTATGTTCCCGTCTACGGTCCCAAGGCGCTCACCCCGAAGCCGGTTCATCACCTGCGCGATTTGATTCTGCTGCCCAATCAATTCGTCGGCGGCGGAGATCTGATCGCGGCGGCTCGGGTCGCCGCCCTCCTGGCGCGCTTCCATCACCCCTTCCGGCTGGAAATGGGCACCCAAATCAACTTCGGCGACCTGCGCGCCGGCCCGGCGGTATTGGTGGGCTACGCCTATACGCAGTGGCGGGAAATCGCCTCCGGCTTCCGGTATTTCATTGCTACCGCCCGCACTCCCTTTGGAATCACCGACCGCGGCCGCCCGACCGCCTGGAATCTGCCGCGATTAGGCGCGGACCGCCATACCAATCTGGACTACGCCATCGTCAGCCGCGTGTGGGATCCCGACACCCGCGCCATGCTGCTCGAGGTCGCGGGCATCACGCAATATGGCACCGCGGGGGCGGCGGAGTTCGTGACCAGCGCGGGGCAGTTGGCCGCCGCGCTGCGCGATGCCCCAGCGGGGTGGCGCGGGGAGAATCTGCAACTGGTCCTCCGCGTCCGGGTCATCGCCGGCGCACCGGCGCGGGTACGGGTCGTCGCCGCCTATTATTGGCCGCGCGGCCATTGAAAGGACGCCTGCCGCGCGCCTGCGGCTTCGCCGGTCGCGGGGGCCGCGCCTTTTGCTCGGGGAGCAAACCAGGCGCGGAAAGGCCGCGAAATTCCGCGCGCCGCAGGCGCGCTGGCAATCGCTGCGGCCCGCCCCCGGCAAGCGCAGCGGCGCGGCCCCCAAAGCCGGGGTCCCCAACGCGCAGCGGTGCGCTTTGGGGTGGAGCGACGGGTCGGCTGGGCCGGGGCGGGCTGGGGTCCCCGGCCCAGCCGGCGCGTAAGCGGGACGCGCGGGGTCCCGGGGCCCCCAACGCGCAGCGGTGCGCGTTGGGGTGGGCAGCCGCGCTGGGGCTCGCGCCAAGCAATTGGCGGCGCCCGGCTGAAATCCGCTCATATAGGAATGCTGGACAGCGGCAGAGATCCTTGCCGTATTCCGCGGTTCGGGCCCCTCGCCGAGGTTCTCGGCTTGCTTCCCCGCCCGCCTACATGGCGTTACGGATGGCGGCGGCGCGCGGGCCGGCGCGGATGCCGCGGCGGGGTCCGCTCCCGCCACCGCGTAGAATGACGGCATGGATTACGCCAACCGCATGGCGCGTTTGCGCGCCCGCCTGAAGCGCGAACGCGTGGACGCGCTGGTGGTCAGCCATCTGCCCAACATCCGCTATCTGGCCGGCTTCAGCGGCTCCAACGGGCTGCTGGCCGTCACCGCCGACGGGGCGGGCTTTTTCAGCGATTCCCGCTATACCTCCCAGGCCGCCGCCGAGGTGCAGGGCGCGCGCGTCCGCATTCCCGCCAACGGCGACTTGCTGTCCGCCGCCGCGCGCCACATCCGCGGCGCCCGCCGCGTTGGCTTCGAGGCCGAGCACTTGACCTGGGGCCAAGCCACTCGGCTGCAAACCGCGCTAGGCAAGCGCGCCCGCCTAGCCGCCGCGCGGGGTTGGACCGAGGATCTGCGGCTGGTGAAGGACGCCGAGGAGATCGCCGCCATCCGCGCCGCGGTGGAGTTGGCCGCCGGCGTGCTGCCCGGGGTGATCGCCCGCCTGCGTCCCGGGCTGCGCGAAACCGAGGTCGCCGGCCGCATCGAATTCGCCCTGCGGCGGGCGGGCGGCGAAGGCACCTCGTTTGAGACCCTGGTCGCCAGCGGCGCGCGCGCGGCCATCGTTCATGGCAAAGCTAGCGAAAAGCGCTTGGCCGCCGGCGACACGGTCATCATGGATTACGGTGTCTGGCTGCACGGCTACGCCAGCGACCGCACGCGCTCGGTCCTGCTGGGCGGCGGCGGCCGCAAGGCGAAGGGGATTCTGCGCGCGGTGCGCGACGCCCATGACGCCGCCATCGCCGCGGTTCGTCCCGGAGTCAGCGCCCGCGCGGTGGATGCCGCCGCCCGTGCCGTGTTGCGCGCCGCCGGAATGGCGCAATGGTTTGTCCACTCCACCGGCCACGGGTTAGGATTGGAGGTTCATGAGGCCCCGCGACTGGGGCAGCGGTCCCGCGACCGGCTGCAAGCCGGGCAGGTGATCACCGTCGAGCCGGGCGTGTATATTCCTGGTTGGGGCGGGGTGCGGTGGGAGGATGTGGTGGTGGTGCGGCCGGGCGGCGCCGAGGTCTTGGCCCCCTAGCCGTGTGCGTGGCAGAAACGAACGATGCCTATGGATCGGCCTATGGATTGGAAACAAGTTCGCAAACTGGTCGAGGATCTCAGCGAATTGCTGCGTCCCCGGCCCGGCAGCGAAGGCCTGGAAGAGATCGAGGTGCAGGAGGGCGACCTGCGCATCCGCGTGCGCCGTGGCGGCGCCGCCGGCGTGGCGGCGGCCCCCGCGCCGGCCGCCGCCGCTGCTCC